>NZ_JBEZJP010000178.1:0-14588 GCF_040653175.1 Actinomadura sp. NPDC048032 | reverse complement strand
GCGGTGTGGGCGGCGGCCGTCCAGGCGCGGGAGGCGCCGGTCACCGCCGCCGCGAACAGCAGGCACGCGGCCGCGTTGGCGGCGTGCCCCGACGGGTAGGACAGGAAGCCGTCGGCGAACAGGACGTCGTGCCCGGTCCGCGGCGGCGTCCGGGCCAGAGCGATCTGCGACCCGCGCACCAGGAGTTCGCTGGCCACCAGCCAGACCCCGGCCTTGACCAGGAGCGCCTTGCTGCGCCGCCGCCGGGCGGCGAGGAGGGACGCGAGCGCGGCGAACGAGCCGACGAGCCAGTACTGGCCGCCGTTCACGACCGTCCGCCACCCCAGGTGCCAGGCGCCACTGCGCGCCGGCAGGCCGTCGGCGAACACCCGGCCGTCGAGGTGCCGCAGGGGCCCGCCGAGCAGGACGTCCGCGGTCACCGCCGCCGCCACCGCGGCGGTGACCGCGGCGAGCGCGTAGGGCGGCCTTGCTACTACATTTGTAGCAGGACGGCTAGGGTCGGGAGAGACGGCCGACGAGCGGAGGATGACAATGCCTTTCTGGGACAAGCTGCGCGACTCCACGCAGAGCATGCAGACGCAGCTGCTCACTAAGAAGAACGAACTGAAGAGCGGAGCGTTCCGTGACGCGAGCATGGCGATGTGCGCACTGGTCGCGGCGGCCGACGGGAGCGTGGACCCGTCCGAACGGCAGCGGACCGCGTCCCTGATCGCCTCCAACGAGGTGCTGCAGAACTTCCCCGCGGACGATCTGCAGCGGCGGTTCAACGACTACGTGTCCAAGCTGACCGCCGACTTCGACTTCGGGAAGGTCTCGGTCCTGCAGGACATCGGCAAGACGAAGAAGAAGCCCGCCGAGGCGCGCGCCGTCATCCAGATCGGCATCGTGATCGGCGGCGCGGACGGGCACTTCGACGACGCCGAGAAGGCCGTCGTCCGCGAGGCGTGCTACGCCGTCGGCCTCGACCCCGCCGAGTTCGAGCTCTGACCGGCGGCGCGTCGCGTCACCGGAACGCCAGCACCGGCCCGAGGACCGTCCCGAGGATCTGGTCGAGCTGGAGGGTCGCGGCGGTCAGCGATCCGGTGACGACGCCGTTGCCCATGAACAGCAGCGGGCCGGTGACCGCGTTCTTCGCCGGGGGCGTGCCCAGCAGCGCCTCGACGCGCTCGACGACCTCGGACTCGGCGAACGCGCTCACCGGCCCCGGGTCCCGCGGCTGCGCGAGGGCGACCTTGGCGATCGTCCGGGCGACGGCGGCGCGGTCGCCGGTCGCCTCCGCGGCGTCCTCGTCCGCCCAGCGCTCGGTCGCCAGCCGCAGCCGGTCGGCCAGGGACCGCAGCGGCGGCAGGACGGCCGAGGCGAGCGCGCCGGCGGCGAGGTAGCGGTGGTGCCCGTGCCTGAGATGGGACGTCTCGTGCTGGAAGACGACGTGGAGCTCCTCGGACGTCAGGTCGCGCAGCAGGCCCCGGGAGACCAGGACCCCGCCGTGCCGGCCGGGGACCGCGACGGCGATCGGGACGTCGGTGTCGAGGGGCTCGCGGGCGTCCGCCCGCGCGCCGCGGACCACGGCCGCCCGGCGGGCCGCGGCCCGGCCCGCGGCCGCCAGCCCGGCGGCCGACAGCACGGCCGCCGGGATCCCCACCGCGTCCGGGACCGGCCGGTCGTCCCCGAACAGCGCCCACTCGGGGACGTGCGCCGCCGCGGACGGGGCCAGCGTCGCCGCGTAGTTGACGGCCACGAAGAAGCCGGTGCCGAGCGCGGCCACCGCGGTCAGCGCGCCGGTGGTCGCGAGCAGCCGCGCCGACCAGGACGGATGGAGCCGTGACGGCGCCTTCGCCAGCGCGGCGCTCAGCGTCAGCATGATGGCGAGGGGCAGGAAGGTGAACCAGTTCACCCGCCGGCCTCCGGAGGGTCGAGGAACTCGCGCAGCTTGCGCGCCTCCTCGGCGCTGAGCGACCGCGCGAACCGGTTCAGCACGTTCCCCGGGTCGCTGGCGTGCCGCAGGTGGTCGCGCATGCGCCCCGCCACCAGCTCGGACTCGTCGACGGCGAGCCGGTACCGGTAGTGCCGGCCCGCCCGGGCGCGCGTGACCAGCTTCTTGTCGTGCAGCCGGTGCAGGATGGTGTTCACCGTCGTGTAGGCGGGATCACCGTCCAGCCGCTCCACCAGCTCGGCGGTGCTGGCCGCCCCGCCGAGCCCGGCCAGCGCGGCGAGCACCTCCGCCTCCAGACGTCCGAGCGGCCTGCGCGTCACCGTCCTCAGCCCTCCTTACGCAGCACGTCCGGCTCAAGATAGACGAGACGGGCGATCGGGACCGCCGCGCGGATGCGGGCCTCGGCGTCGTTGATCGCGTCGGCGACCTCCCGCGCGTCGTCCCGCAGATCCACGGCGATCTTCGCGGCCACGAGCAGCTCGTCCGGCCCGAGGTGCATGGTGCGCATGTGGATCACCGCGGGGACGTCGCTGCCCTCCACGATCGCCCGCCTGATCAGCCGCAGGTGCTCCGGCGTCGCGGACTCCCCGACGAGCAGGCTCTTGACCTCCGTGGCCAGCACGATCGCGATGGCCGCGAGCAGCACGCCGATCGCGGCGGTGCCGATCCCGTCCCAGACGCCGTCGCCGGTGGCCAGGGTCAGGCCGACGCCCGCGAGGGCGAACACCAGCCCGACCAGCGCGCCGGTGTCCTCCAGCAGGATCACCGGCAGCTCCGGCGACTTGGACCGGCGGACGAACTGCACCCAGCCCGCCCGTCCGCGGCTGCGGTTCGACTCCCGGACCGCGGTGCGCAGCGCCGCCCCCTCCAGCGCGATCGCCACCAGCAGGACGGCGATCGGCACCCACTGCCACTCCTCGATCGGGTGCGGATCGCTGATCTTGTGCCATGCCTCGTACAGCGCGAACAGCCCGCCCAGGCTGAACAGGACGATCGCCACCAGGAACGCGTAGATGTAGCGCTCGCGCCCGTACCCGAACGGATGCTCCTCTGTCGCGTCCCGCTGCGCGCGCTTCCCGCCGATCAGCAGCAGCGCCTGGTTGCTGGAGTCGGCCACCGAGTGGATCGCCTCCGCCAGCATGGACGACGAGCCCGTCAGCGCGAACGCCACGAACTTGGTGACCGCGATCCCGAGGTTCGCGGCCAGCGCGGTGATGACGGCCCTGGTACTGCCTTCGGCGCTCACGGACTCCCCTGTCGTGCGGTCTGCAACCACACTTGTAGCAGAAAGGCGGAGGCCCGGGAGAACCGGTCCCCCGATTTGCGATCATTGACGGCGGCAGGGGGAGTCCTGCCGTACGCCGCGGTGTCCGGCAGGATCCGGGTGGACGAGACTGCGGCCGATCGGAAGGGCTGGGGGCATGGACGAGTTCGATGTCGTGGTGGTGGGGGCCGGGCCGACGGGTGAGAACCTGGCCGAGCGGGCGCACGCCGGCGGGCTCAGCGTGGCGGTCGTGGAGAGTGAACTGGTGGGCGGGGAGTGCTCGTACTGGGCCTGCATGCCCAGCAAGGCGCTGCTGCGCCCGGCCGCCGCGCTGGCGGACGCGCGGCGGCTGGCCGGCGCCCGCCAGGCGGTGACCGGGCCGCTGGACGCCGAAGCGGTCCTCAGGCGCCGGGACGAGTTCACCTCGCACTGGAAGGACGACGGCCAGGTCGAGTGGCTGGAGGGGGCCGGGCTCGTCCTGGTGCGCGGCCGCGGGCGGCTGGACGGGCCCAGGCGCGTCGCGGTGCAGACCCCGGGCGGCGGGCGGCGGGTCCTGACCGCCCGCCACGCCGTCGCGGTGTGCACCGGCACCCGCGCGGCCCTGCCCGGCCTGCCGGGCCTGGCCGAGGCGCGCCCCTGGACCAGCCGCGAGGCGACGTCCTCCGAGCGGGTGCCGCCGCGGCTGGCCGTGATCGGCGGCGGCGTGGTGGCCTGCGAGATGGCCACCGCCTGGCGGGCGCTCGGCAGTGAGGTGGTGCAGCTCGTGCGCGGGTCGCGCCTGCTGCCGCGCATGGAGCCGTTCACCGGCGAGGCCGTGGCCGAGGGCCTGCGCGCGGCGGGCGTCGACCTGCGCTTCGGAACGTCGGTCACCGGTGTCCGCCGCGACGGACCGGTCACGCTCACCCTGGACGGCGGCGACACCGTCACCGCCGACGAGGTCCTGTTCGCCACCGGCCGCACGCCCGCCACCGACGACCTCGGGCTGGACACGGTCGGGCTCACCCCGGGCCGGCCGATCCAGGTCGACTCCACCGGGCTGGCGGTCGGCGTGCCCGGCGAGTGGCTGTACGCCGCCGGGGACGTCAACGGCCGCGCGCTGCTGACCCACCAGGGCAAGTACCAGGGCAGGATCTTCGGCACGGTCATCGCCGACCGCGCCGCCGGGCGCCCCCTCGACACCGCCGCCTGGGGGCGCAGCGTCGCGACCGCCGACGAGCGGGCGGTCCCGCAGGTCGTCTTCACCGACCCCGAGGTCGCGGCCGTCGGCCCCACCCTGGAGGAGGCGACCCGGGAGGGGCGCCGGGTGCGGGCGGTCGACTACGAGCTCGGCAACGTCTCCGGGGCCTCGCTGTACGCCGACGGCTACCAGGGCCGCGCCCGCGCGCTGATCGACCTGGACAGCGAGACGCTCCTCGGCGTCACCTTCGTCGGGGCGGGGGTGGCCGAACTGCTCCACTCCGCCACCATCGCGGTCACCGCCGAGGTCCCCCTCTCCCGCCTCTGGCACGCCGTCCCCTCGTACCCCACCATCAGCGAGGTCTGGCTCCGCCTCCTGGAGACCTACCGCGGCTGACCGGCGGCGGGGGCGCTCTCGGACAGGCGGCCGTCGGTCATGGAGTACACGCGGTCGGCGGCGGCGAGCCTGGCCAGATCGTGGGTGACCATGACCGTGGCCAGCCCCCGGTCGCGGGTGAGGCGGTCGAGCAGCTCGACGACCTGCTCGCCGCGGACGTGGTCCAGGGCGCTGGTGGGCTCGTCCACGAGCAGCACCTCCGGGCCGTTCATCAGGGCGCGGGCGATGTTGACCCGCTGGCGCTCGCCGCCCGACATCTGGTGCGGCCGCTTGTGCTCCAGGCCCGCGAGGTCGACGGCGGCCAGCAGGTCGCGGGCCCGGCCGGCGGCCCGCCGCGGCGATCTGCCGGCCATGTGCGCCATCACCGTCAGCTGGTCGAGGGCCGTCAGCGAGGCCGGCAGGTTGGGCTGCTGGAAGACGATGCCGATGTGGTCGCGGCGCAGCCGGGTCCGTTCGGCGGGGCGCAGCCCGGCGGTCTCCCGGCCCGCCACGGCCACCGTCCCGGAGTCGGGGGACACGAGCGTCGCGGCCACGGCCAGCAGGCTCGACTTGCCGGATCCGGAGGGGCCGACGACCGCGGCGAACTCGCCGGGCCCGACCGCCAGGCTCACCCGGTCGAGCGCGGTCAGGGTGCGGTCGCCGTCGGGATAGGTCAGGACGACGTCGGCGAGGGCCAGGCTCATCGTGCGGCTCCCAGCGCGGTCAGCGGATCGACGGAGGTGATCTTGCGGATGGCCAGCGCCGCGCCGGCCGCGCCGAGCACGACCAGCACCGCGACGGGCAGGACGGTGGTGGCGGCCGAGACCACGAACGGGACGCCGTCCCCGATCGCGAGGCCCGCCAGCCCGCCGACGGCGCCGCCGAGCCCGGCCCCGGCCAGCAGGACCAGCACGGCCTGGGCGAGCGCGTCGCGCAGCAGGTAGCCGGTGCTCGCGCCGAGCGCCTTCAGCACGGCCACGTCGCCGCGGCGCTGGATCGTCCAGACCGTGAAGAACGCGCCGATGACCAGGGCCGAGATCGCGAACAGGAACCCCCGCATGAGCTGCAGCGACCCGTTCTCGGAGGAGAACGACGGGATCGCGGACTTCGCGTCCCCCTGGGCGATCGTGGTGGTGCCGAGCCGCCGGTCGGCCGCGTCCAGGTCGGGACGCCCCGTCTCGCGCAGCAGCAGGACGGTCGCGGCAGGGCCGCCGCCCGACGGCTCCAGGGCGCGCCAGTCCTCGATCCCGAGCCAGGCGACCGGCGTGTGGCTGTAGGACGACGCGGCGCCCGTCCCGGCCACGGTGAGCCGGTGCCCGAGGACGTCGACCCTGTCGCCGGCCGCCAGTCCGGTGCTGTCGGCCAGTTCCGCCGACAGCACGATCTGCCCGGACGCGGGCGGGTGCGCCCGGTCGCCGGGAGCGACGCCGAAGAGCGCGGCCGGTGCTCCGCGCGCCCCGGACGGGCCGAAGGTCATCCGGCCCATCGAGACGCCGAGCGGCTCGGCCCGCACCCCCGCGACGTCCTGCCAGGCCCGCGCCGTCGCGTCGCTGATCCGGCTCCCCGCGAAGGAGGTCTCCCCGCCGAACACGACATGGTCGGCGGGGAGGTCCTCGATGGCCGAGGCGCTGTCGCGCGCCAGGCCGGCCGTCAGGCCGGACAGCAGGGTCACCAGCAGCGTGATGAGCAGCACGACCGACCCCATGAGCGCGAACCGCCCCTTGGCGAACCGCAGGTCTCGCAGCGCCACGAACACGTGGGCCCCCGTTCCGTCATCATCCGAACCGACGCCTCCCAGCGTGCGCCGCGGGCCCGTCCCGGCGCATCGTGCGGCGGGACGGGCGGAGCGCCTTCTTCCGGACACCGGGACATCAACCATTCGATCGATGCGGCCCGGGCATCCCGTCGCCTACTGTGAGTGAGAAATGCCGAACGATCTGTTCTCGCCCGCGATGCGGTTGCTCGGCTGGGCCGTGCACGGCACCTTCCTGGTGCTGCTCGCGATCGCCCTGGTCCGCACGCTGCACGACGCGCGGGCGGGAATCGCCGCGGGCGGCCTCGCCCTCGGGGTCCTCTACGCCGCCGGGGTGGTCTGGGCCCGGCACGAACGGCGCCCTCGCCCGCTCCCGGCACGGCTGTGGCTCGCGCTTCTCACCGCGGCCTGGGCGGGGCTGGCCCTGTCCTCCCCCGACTTCGTCTGGCTGGCCTTCCCGCTGTTCTTCCTCTACCTGCACCTGCTGCCGCTGCCCGCCGCGCTGCCCGGTGTGGCGCTGCTGACCGCCGCGGCGATCGGGGCCGTGGCCTGGCACGGCGGCGGGGTCACGCTGGCGGAGGTGCTGGGCCCGAGCGTCGGCGCCTCCGTCGCCACCCTCATGGCCCTGGCCTACCGGGCGCTCTACCGGGAGAGCGAGCAGCGCCGCCTGCTCATCGAGGACCTGGTCAGGACCCGCGAGAGGCTGCTGCGCGCGGAGGCCGACGCGGCGCGGCTCACCGAGCGCGAGCGCCTGGCCCGGGAGATCCACGACACGCTCGCCCAGGGGATGTCCAGCATCATCCTGCTGCTGCGCGCCGCCCGCCGCGACCTCGACAGCGACCGCGACGCCGCGGTGGGGCGGCTGGCGGAGGCCGAGCAGGCCGCCGCGGAGAACCTGGAGGAGGCCCGCAACTTCGTGCGCGAGCTGGCCCCGCCCGCCCTGCAGCGGTCCTCCCTGCCGGACGCGCTGCGCCGGATCACCGAGTCGGCGGACGCCCGGTCGGCCGCCCGGATACGTTTCCAGGTCTCCGGGTCCCCCGCCGATCTCCCGGTCGACCACGAGGTCGCGCTGCTGCGCATCGCCCAGGGCGCTCTCGGCAACGCCGCCGGCCACTCCGGCGCGGAGAACGTCGGGGTCACCCTGACCTATCTTGACGACATGGTGGTGCTGGACGTCTTCGACGACGGCCGCGGCTTCGATCCCGCGGCGGCCGGCGGGCGCCCGCCGGAGAGCGGGGCGGGCACCGGCTACGGGCTGCGGGCGATGCGCGACCGCGCCCGGGCGCTGGGCGGCGCGCTCACCGTCGAGTCGGCTCCGCGGGAGGGGACGGCGGTGGTGGCGACCCTGCCGCTGCCCGGCGGCGGGGAGCGGCGGTGAGCGGGCCGATCCGCATCCTGCTGGTGGACGACCATCCCGTGGTGCGCTCCGGGATCCGCGCCATGCTCGCCGACCAGCCCGGCTTCGCGCTGGTCGGGGAGGCGGCGACGGGGCGGGAGGGCGTCGAGGAGGCGCGCCGGCTCCGCCCCGACGTCGTGCTGATGGACCTGCAGCTCGGCGCCGGGATGCACGGCAGCGAGGCCACCCGCGAGATCACCGCCGCGGGGGCGGGCGCGCCGCGCGTCCTCGTGCTGACCACGTTCGACACCGACTCCGACATCCTCGCCGCCATCGAGGCCGGCGCCACCGGCTACCTGCTCAAGGACGCGCCCCCCGACCGGCTGTTCACCGCGATCCGGTCGGCCGCCGCCGGGGACAGCGCGCTCGCGCCGAGCGTCGCCTCGCGCCTCCTCGGCCGGATGCGCTCGCCCACCGCGACGCCGACCGCGCGCGAGCTGGAGGTGCTGCGCCTGGTCGCCGAGGGCCTCTCGAACCGGCAGATCAGCAAGCGGCTGTTCCTCAGCGAGACCACGATCAAGACGCATCTGGTGCACCTCTACGCCAAGCTCGGCGTCGACTCCCGCACGGCCGCGGTCGCCGCCGCCTCCCGTCGCGGCCTGATCCGCCCACCCTGACCCCGTGGACCGACCTGGAGGCGGGCGGGGCCATGGCGCCGCCCACCTCCGTGACCGGCGGTCCTCACTGCTTCAGCAGGGACCTCATCTTGGCGATCTCGGCGGTCTGCGAGGAGATGATGGTCGCCGCCATCTGCTTGGCCGGGGGGAACTGTCCGGAGGACTGCTCGGCCTTGGCCATCGCCACGGCGCCCTCGTGATGCTGGATCATCATCGTGAGGAACGCCCTGTCGAACGCCGCGCCCTTGGCCGCCTCCAGTTCCTTCATGTCCTTCTCGCTCATCATGCCGTCCATGCCGCCCATGCCGCCGTGGTGCATGCCGCCCATGCCGGTCGTGCCGGGCGAGGGGACGGGGGCGCCCCAGGTCTTCAGCCACGCGCCGAGCTGCTGGATCTCCGGTCCCTGCGCCTTCTTGATGTCGGCGGCCAGGGTCTTCACCTCCGCCGACGAGGCTCGGGTGGCGGCGAGGTCGGCCATCTCGATCGCCTGCCGGTGATGCGGGATCATCATCTGCGCGAACATGACGTCCTGGCCGTTGTGCGGTCCGGCCTGCGCGCCGCCGGCAGGTGCCGAGTGGGCGGGCATCGAGTGGCCCGTCGAGCCGCCGTCGTCGCCGTCGCCGCACGCCGCCAGGGCGATCGCCAGGGCCGGGACGGTGATGAGCGCGAACGCTCGCTTCATGGTGTGGGCCTTCCGTGTCGAGTGCTGTGATCGGTGGTCGGCGGCGGCGCCCGTTTCCGGGCGCCGCTGGACCTGTCACAGCCTCAGCACGCTCAACCTGTGCAGGGACGGTCTCGGCGGCGGCCGTCCGACCAGGAGGATCCGCACCCGCGGCGGCCGCGACACGGCCATCGGCGGCGACCTCCGCAGACGCAGCGCCAGGAGGGCCGCGACGATGGCGAGCGCGAGCAGGGTCAGCATGGCCAGGCAGACCTGGCCGCCGGGGTGGTCGGGGTGGCGGTCGGAGTGATGGCCGCCGGGCCGGTCGCCCCGGGGCGGAGGGTGCCCCGCCATCGCTTCGGCGGCGGGGGCGGCGTGCCCGGAGGCCATGGACGTCAGCGGAACGCCGCCCATCTCCGCCGGGCTCGCCGTGGACTGGAAGCCGTGCATCGCCAGCAGCCCGAGGAGCACGAGCAGGCCGGACGCCAGCCGGAGGACGTCCGGGCGCACGGAGCGCCTCGGCCGTCCCACCGGCCGTCCCGCGTGCGCGCCGTCCCGTGCGGGGAGGGCGCCGACGTGCGTGCTCATCTCGCGGACCAGGGTAGCGAAGAGTGATCGGCGGTCACCGGCGGGTCACCGCTTCGAGGGGTCAGGCGACACGGACCCCGCCCGCGAACGGGCGGCCGGCGATGGGGGCGATCTTGACGACGTCGCCGGTCTGCGGCGCGTGAACCATGTTGCCGTTGCCGATGTACATGCCCATGTGGTGCAGGTCGCTGTGGAAGAACACCAGGTCGCCGGGCTTGAGCTGGCTCATGCTCACGTGGGTCCCGGCGTTGTACTGGCTGCCGGTGTAGTGGCCGAGCGTGATGCCGACCTGCGCGTAGGCGTACAGGGTCAGGCCGGAGCAGTCGAAGCCCTTGATGTTGGCGCCCTGCGCGGTGCCGTAGCTCGGGCCGGACGCGTTGCCGCCGCCCCAGGAGTAGGGCACGCCCTGCTGGGCGAGGGCGGCCCGGACGGCCGTCATGGCCTTGGCCGAGGCCCCGCCGGAGTTGAGGTTGGGGATGGAGGCGGGACCCGTGCCCGCGGTCCTGAAGGTGCCGAGTTGCTTCTCGACCTTCTTGAGCTTGATCTGGAGTTCCCGGCGCTTCTTCCTCGCCTCGCCGGTGAGCGCGCGCACCTGGGCGGCGCGCTGCTCGGCGGCCTTGCGGGACCGGTCGGCGCCCTGCATCACCTGGAGCATCTGGGTGATGCGGACGTCGTTCTGCTTGGCGAAGTAGTTGAGGGTGGCCGACTGGTCCAGGACGGCCTGCGGGTCGGACGACGAGGCGAACGTGATGGCCGGGTCCGCCGGGCCGTTCTTGTAGCTGTCCGCGGCGATCTTCGCCATGCGTTCGCGCGCTTCGTCCAGCGCCTTCTGCTGGCGCAGGGCGCTGCTCTTGGCGAGCTTCGCGGCGTGCTCGGCCTGCTTGAGGCGTTCGCGCAGGCCGTTGTACTGCTCGCTGAGCTTCTCGGCCTCGTCGGCGAGCTTCTCCTGCTGCGCGGTCAGTTGCTTGCGCGTCGGCTTCGGCTCGGCGTGGGCGGGCGCGGGCGCGAGAAGCCCGGCGGACAGCGCGAGGGCGGCCGTCCATGCCGTGACGTCGCCGAGCCGGCGGGTGCGGATCCTGCGGCGGGCTGTCGTTCGGGGGCCGGCAGCTCGTCGCTGCATGCGGTGTCCTCTCCTGTACCGCCTACCGGGTCAGCTGACGGGTTCGGGCCGGAGTCGCCCTACCGTCCCGCGGGACGGACTCACCCCTGAAGATCGGGTCCCCGGTTCCCCGGACGGAGCCGTCCGCGGGATTCGGCGCGGTCGCCGGCCGTCCCCGGCGGGGACGTCGGACCGTGACCTCCTACGGAGCGTAGGAGGTTTACGGTCGGTTCGCCACCGAAGCGGCAGATTTCCCCAAATGCCACATTCCGCCTCAGCAGGCAGCGGCGAGCTCCACGACCGCCGCGGCCCCGGCCAGGAGCGGCGCGGCGACCGCCGCCACCGCGAACAGGCCCGCCGCGAGCCGGACGGCGCGCCGCGGCCTCGCCGGGGCGCCCTCCAGCCGCAGCACCCGCTCCATCAGCGCACCGGCGGCCGGCGTGCCCGCCGCGCCGAGCGCCCCCGCGCCGGCGGGCGCCGCCGAGAGCCGGCACAACGCGTCGACCAGCGGCTTCCTGCCGTGGACGCGGACCGCGGCGTCGTCCGCGGCCATCTCCAGCAGCAGCGGCAGCCGCGCCTTCGCGCGCCGGACGGTCGGCAGCCACGGCAGCATGGCGTGGACCAGGTCCAGGGCCAGCAGGAAGACATGGTGGCGCTGGCGCAGATGCGCGCGCTCGTGCGCCAGGACGGCCCCGAGCTCCTCGGCGCTGAGCGCTCGCTGGGCCCCGGTGCTGACCACGATCGCGCGGTGCCGGGACGGCAGCGAGTACGCCACGGGCACGGGGTGGTCGAGGACGAGGACGTCCGGATGGCGGCGGTCCTCCCGGGCGACCAGCCGCAGCATCTCCCGGTGCCGCCGGCGGTGGCGCACGGCCCGGCCGAGCCTCGGCAGGCCGCGGGCGAGCACGGCGGCGCAGGCCGCGGCGAGGACGGCGGTCGCGACGGCCGCGGCGGCGGTGGCGAGACGGCCGTGATGGGGCAGGCAGTCGCGCAGCCGGGACAGCAGTCCGTGCCCCGGACCCGGCGGCGCGAGCAGCCCCGCCGCCGCGATCCCCGCCGCGGCGATGAACGTCCCCGCGAGGGCGGCCGTCCAGCAGGCGATGGCCGTCCCCGGGCCGACGGCGGAGCGCCTGAGGAGGTCCAGAACGGGCCCCGCGGCGCATCCCAGCAGGACCACCGAGACGACGAGCCCGGCCACGAGCGGGATCACGGGATCACGCGTCCTCGCCGGCGGTCCGCCGCCGCAGGGCGTCCAGGAGGTGCCGGGCGTCCTCCGGCGGGACGCTCTCGGCGAACCTCGCCAGGATGGCGCCGTGGTCGGAGGCCTCGCTCAGGGCGTCCAGCATCAGCTCGACCGCGTACTCCTCCCGCGGCCGCGTGGGGCTGTAGCGGAAGGCCGTGCCCTCCTGCGTACGCCGGAGGAGGCCCTTCTGCGCCAGGCGTTCGGCCACGGTCTGCACGGTGTTGTAGGCCAGTGCCCTGTCCGCGTCCTCGTTCAGCTCGGCCAGCAGCTCACGGACCCGCAGCGGGCGGGGCGCCGCCCAGAGCACGTCCATGATGGAGCGTTCGAGCGATCCTCCGAGTGCGGACACGCGGTCACCTCCGTACCGCCCCCATTGTGCCGGACGTCTCCTGGGGGCCGGCCTCCTGGAGCGGGGTTCCTCCAGCGTGGGCGGGTTCCCGGCGGCCCGGCATCCACCAGTTGGCCCTGCCGCACAGCTCCATCACCGCGGGGACGAGGACCATCCGGACGACGGTGGCGTCGACGAGCACGGCGACGGCCATGCCGAGGCCGATCTGCTTGACCGACACGTCGGGGCCGAGCAGGGACGTCGAGAAGACGGCGATCATGATGGCGGCCGCGGCGGTGATGACCTTGGCGGTGCGCGCCAGCCCCCGGGTGACGGCCGTCCGGGTGTCGCCGGTGCGCTCGTACTCCTCCCGGATCCGCGAGATCAGGAAGACCTCGTAGTCCATGGACAGGCCGAACAGCAGCGGGAACATCATCATCGGCACCCAGGTCGTGATCGGCATGGTGGTGGGGAAGCCGAGGGCCTTCCCGAGCCAGCCCCACTGGACGACCGCGACCAGCACGCCGTAGGCCGCGCCGATCGACAGCAGGTTCATCACCGCGGCCTGCAGCGCGATCGTGACCGAGCGGACCAGCGCGACCAGCAGCACGAGCGACAGCGCGACGACGACCGCGATCATCAGGGGCAGGCGGGAGCCGACCTCCTCGGCGATGTCGATCGCGCCGGCGTTCGGGCCGCCGACCTGGACGCCGGCGCCGCCGGGCGCCGCGGGCAGGACGTCGTCGCGCAGCCGGTGCACCAGGTCGGCGGTGGCCTCGTCCTGGGCGCCGCTCTTCGGGAAGGCCATGAACGTGGCCGCGCGCCCGTCCTCGCTGATCCGGGCCGGCGTGACGGAGGCGATGCCCTCGGTCCGGCCGACCGCGTCGACGACGGGGCGCAGATCGGCGTCCGGGGACCCGATCCGCGCGGCGAAGATCAAGGGCGCGCCGTAGCCGGGCCCGAAGCCCTCGGAGAGGATCGTGTACGAGGTGTGGCTGCTCCGGTCGTGCGGCTGGACGCTGGCGTCGGGCAGGCTCAGCCGCATCGACAGCACGGGGGCGGCGAGCACGAGCAGGCCCGTCCCGGCGAGGACCGCCGCGACCAGCGGCCTGCGCTGCACCACGCCGGCCCAGCGTTCGGCGGGGGGACGGCGCTCGCCGGTGCGCGGGCGCGGCGCGCGGCGCGGCAGCCGCAGCGAGTCGATCCGGCGGCCGGTGAAGCCGAGGAGCGCGGGCAGCAGGGTCACCGCGGCGATCATCGTGACCAGCACGGTCACCGACGCGGCGACGGCCACGCCCGTCATCAGCCGCTGCCCCATGACGACCAGTCCGAGCAGCGCGATCACCACGGTCGTGCCGGCGAACAGCACGGCGTGCCCGGCGGTGGCGATGGCCGTGGCCGTGGCGCCTTCGGGGTCGTCCCCGTCCCGCAGGGCCTCCCGGTAGCGCGTCACGATGAACAGCGCGTAGTCGATGCCGATGCCGAGGCCGACCAGCACGGCGACGAGCACGGTGAAGTCGGGCGCGGGGACGAGGTGCCCCACCAGCTTGATCAGGGCCATTCCGCCGAGGATGGCCGTCAGCGCCGTAGCGATGGGCAGGCCCATCGCGACCAGCGACCCGAAGGAGATGAACAGGATCACCGCGGCGGTCAGCAGGCCCACGCCTTCGGCCGGGCCCTGCTGGGGCGTCTCGGCCTTCTCCGCCCGCTCGCCGCCCAGCCCGAGGAGCAGGCCGTCGCCGGAGGCGTCCTTGACCGCCTCCACCAGGGGCTTGACGTCGGTCTTCTTGGCCGCCTCCTCGGTCAGCGGGATCGTCGTCCGGGCGATGCGGCGGTCGCGCGTCACCAGGTTCGGGTCCTGGTAGGGCGAGATCACCGGCCCGGTCACGGGCGAGGCGTCCAGGACGGCGACGACCTTCTCGATCCGCCGCCGGGCGGCGGGGTCGTCGATCCCCCGGTCCGCCTTGATCGCCAGGGTCAGGGTGTCGCCCCGCCGCTCGGGGAAGTGCCTCTCGATCAGCTTCTGCGCCTTGGCCGATCCGGAGTCTCCGCCGGAGAAGTCGTTGTCGGGCGCGGCGCCGAAGCCGAAGCCGGCGAACGCCACGGCGACCACGCCGACGAGCCAGGCCAGGAGCACCAGGCGGCGGCGCCGGT
>NZ_JBEZJP010000177.1:0-14635 GCF_040653175.1 Actinomadura sp. NPDC048032 | reverse complement strand
GGTGCTGAACTACCGCAATCCGCTGGCGCGGCGGGTCACCTCGCTCGGCGACGGCGGGCCGGTCGAGGCGGCCGTCCAGGCCCTGTACGGGCAGGCGCTGCTGCTCGGCCACCATCCGCTGCGGCCCGTCGACACGGCGGTCCTGAACCGTTCCTTCATCGGCCTGCTGGAGTGGGCCGTCCACTCCCCGGAGGGCCCCGTTGAGCATGGATGACGTCTACGCGCTGATGGCGCGGTCGCAGGAGCTGCCCTACGGGGAGGCCCGCACCGTCCTCATCGAGGACGCGCTGCGCCGCGCCGAGGCGGCGGGCGACGAGGTCCTCGCGTTCCACGTGCGGGTCAGGCTGACCGACGCCTACCGGTACGGCGGCGAGCCCGTGAAGGCGTTCGCGACGTTCAGCCGCACGCTGGCCGACCACGACCGCGACCCCGCCCGGTTCGACGAGACGCACAGCCTGCTGTGGCAGATGAAGGCGGTGGTCAGCTCCCTGACCTCGTTCCCCGAGATCCCGCTGGACCGCGCCTACGCCGTCCTCGACGACATGGAGCGGCGCTACAAGGCGGGCGGGCACAGCCTCCAGGCGGTGTACCACTACCGCAACGTGGTGGCGCGGCACATCGGCGACGCTTCGGCGCACGAGTGGTTCGTGAAGTGGCGCGCCGCCGAGCGGGACGAGCTGTCCGACTGCGAGGGCTGCGACCCGACCGGCATGGCCCGCCACCTGGTCGAGGCCGGACGGCACGAGGAGGCGTTCGAGATCGCCGCGCCGGTGCTGAGCGCGCGGCTGTCCTGCAACGAGCAGCCGCAGTCGATCCAGACGGCGCTGCTGCCGGTGTACCTGCGCATGGGCCGGCTGGAGGAGGCCGCCGCCGCGCACCGCCGCGCCTACCGGGTGCACCGGGCGCGCCTCGCCGACCTCGGCGACATCGGCGAGCACCTGGAGTTCTGCGCGGTCACGGGCAACGGGGCGCGCGGCCTGGAGATCCTGCAGCGGCACCTCGGCTGGCTCGACCGGGCCCCGAGCGCGCACGCCGACATGGAGTTCTCCGCGGCGGCGGCCCTGCTGCTGGGGGCGGTCGAGGCGGCCGGGCACGGCGCGGCGACCGTCCGCCGGCCGGCGGCCGACGACCGCCCGGCGGCGGACGTGCCCCTGCCCGAGCTGCGCGCCGAGCTGGCCGAGCGCGCGACGGCGCTGGCGGCCCGGTTCGACGCCCGCAACGGCACGTCCCACCAGGGCGACAAGGTGCGCGCCACGCTGGAGGCCGAGCCGGTCGTCGACTTCCTGCCGCTGGCCCCCCACCACCGCCGCCCCGCGCCCGCCCCCGCCCCGCGGACCCCCTTCGCGGACGACGCCGCCTCCGCCGACGCCCTCGCGTCCATGGACGATCTCGGGGAGCTGCTCGACCTGGTGGACCGGCGCCGCGCCGACGGCGACCTGCCCGGCATGCTCGCGGCCTTCCGGCGGTTCGACGCCGTCGCCGAGACCACCGGGCCGACGCCCTTCCAGAAGGCCCGCCGCCTGGACGGCCGGGGCGTCGAGCTGGCCGTCGAGGGCGACGGCCAGGGCGCCGCGCGGTGCTGGGAGGAGGCCTCCCGGCTGTACGCGGAGCTGGGCGAGGAGACGCGCCGGTACCGCGCGCTCGGCCGCCTCGGCGCGATGCGCGTCGACCTCGGCGACGTGGGCGGCCTGGAGCAGGTGGTCGCGTCCGCCGAGCACCTCACCGCGCATCCGGGGGAGGACGGCGACGCCACGGCCGCGCTGCTCCGCCTCGCCACCGCGCACCTCGGGCTGGACCGCCCGGCCGAGGCCCTGGCCGCGCTGGACCGGGTCGACACCGGCGACGCGCCCGACCGCGCCGGCGAGCTGTGGTTCCTGCGGGGTCAGGCGCTCCTGCGGACCGGCGACACCGGCGAGGCGGTGGCGGCGCTGCGCCGCTCCGCCGACGCGGCGCGCGCCTCCGGCGAGCCGGAGACGGTCGCCTCGCCCGGCCTGCTGCTCGCCCGCACCCTCGCCCGCGGGGAGACCGGCCCGGACGAGGAGGTGTTCGCCCTGCTCGACGAGGTGATCGCCGCGCTGCCCCCGTCGCCGATGCGCGCGGTGGCGCACTGCGACCGCGGCCTGGCGCTCCTCGCCGCCGACCGGCCGGCCGACGCCGTCGCCGACCTCGCCGAGGCCATCGCGGCCTGGACGGCCGAGGGCATGCACGAGCAGGCCGTCCACCTCCGCGTGGACCTCGCCGCCGCGTACCTGGCCGTGGGCCGCCACCTGGAGGCCGCCGAGACCGCCGAGGAGGCGCTGCCCGGACTGGACGGCGACCCCGCCCGGCGCTGCCGCCTGATCCTCGCGCACGCGCAGAAGGACATGGGCGAGGAGGACGCCGCCGCGACGTTCGCCGACCTCGCCGAGGACGCCGCGCGGGACGGCCGGCACGACGCCGTCGCGCACTTCCTGGAGGAGGCCGGGGGCGTCCTGACCGCCCTCGACAGGGACGCCCAGGCCGCCGCCCGGTTCGCCGAGGCCGCCGAGGCCAACGAGAAGGCGGGCGATCCCTACGGGGTGGTCCGCACCCGCCGCCGCGCCGCGATGAGCCTGCTGTGGAGCGGCGACGCCGACGAGGCCGTCGCCGTCATGGACGCGGCCCGCGCGGCCCTGGCCGGGCTGCCCCCGGACAACGAGCCCGCCCGCGTCTGGGAGACCGCCCTCGTCTCCTACGACCAGGCCCGCGTCCTCGGCCAGGTCGGCCGCCTCCCCGAGGCGGCCGCGCACGCCGCGGCCGCCGCCGACGGCTTCACCACCCTGGACGAGACCGACGCCGCGGAGGAGGCCACCCGCCTGCACGACGACCTCAAGTCGGCCCTCAGCTGACGCGGTGGGCGCCCTCGGAGGGGGGCGCCTCCAGGAACTCCGGGGCCGTCCAGCCGCGGTCGGCGTAGGCGGCCGTGATCGCGTCCCGCACCTTCTGGGCCCGGGCGGCCGGGGTGAGGACGATGGCGGAGCCGCCGAAGCCGCCGCCCACCATGCGGCCGCCCCGGGCGCCCGCGCGCACCGCGGCGTCGACGGCGGCGTCGGCCTCGGGCCAGGAGACCTCGAACTGGTCGCGCAGGGACAGGTGCGAGGCGTTCAGCATGGCGCCGAGCTCGGGGAGGGCGCCGGCGCGCAGCAGCCCGACGGCGGCCTCGACCCGGTGGTTCTCGGTGACGACGTGCTGGACGCGGCGGCGCAGGACGGGGTCGCGCAGCGCCGCGAGGGCGGCGGCGAGGTCCTTGACGTCGCGCAGGGCCTGGACGCCGAGCAGGGACGCGGCCTCCTCGCACTCCGCGCGGCGGCGGCCGTAGTCGCCGCCCGTGAGCGCGTGCGAGGCCCGCGTGTCGACCACCAGCAGGACCATGCCCGAGGCGGCCGGGTCGAACGGGACCTGCGACGACAGACCGCTGCGGCAGTCGAGCATCAGCGCCCGGCCGGGCGTGCACAGCAGGGAAGCCGACTGGTCCATGAGGCCGCAGGGCATGCCGACCTGCTCGTTCTCGGCGCGCTGCGCCAGCCGGGCCAGCGCGGGACGGTCGATCTCCACGCCGTGCAGGTCGCACAGCGCCAGCGCCGTCGCGCACTCCAGGGCGGCGGACGAGGAGAGGCCCGCGCCCTGCGGGAGGTCGGAGTCGATCAGCAGGGACGCGCCGCCCGTGCCGTGCTCGCGCAGCACGCGCGCGACGCCGACCGGGTACGCGGCCCACTCGCGGTCGGCGGGCCAGTTCTCGGCGGCGACCGTCCCGCCGTCCACGGGCGCGGTGACGGTGGCGGCGGCCTGCAGCGAGCGGACCTCCACGACGCCGTCGTCGCGGCGGGCGGCGGCGACCGAGACGCCGTGCGGGAGTGCGAACGGCAGGACGAAGCCGTCGTTGTAGTCGGTGTGCTCGCCGATCAGGTTGACCCGGCCGGGCGCGCGCCACACGCCCTCCGGGGCCCGCCCGAACGCCTCGGCGAAGGCCTCGCTGAGCGCGCCGCTCATCGGGAGCGCAGGAAGGTCCACGCGTCGCCGACCATGGTGCGCAGATCGCGTTCGGGCTTCCAGCCGAGCCGTGCCTGGATCTTCTCCGAGGAGGCGACCAGCACGGCCGGGTCGCCGGGACGGCGCGGCGCCACCTCGGCGGGGATGGCGCGGCCGGTCACCTCGCGGCAGACCTCGACGACCTCGCGGACCGAGTTGCCGGTGCCGCTGCCCAGGTTGAAGATCTCGTGGCGGCCGGGCTCGCAGGCGTCCAGCGCGAGCAGGTGGGCGCGGCCGAGGTCGGTCACGTGGATGTAGTCGCGGACGCAGGTGCCGTCCGGGGTCGGGTAGTCGTCGCCGAACATCTTCACGGCGTCGCCGCCGCCCGCCTGCGCGATCCTCAGCACGTTCGGGATCAGGTGGGTCTCGACCGTGTGGCGCTCGCCGAGCCGCCCGTACGCGCCGGCCACGTTGAAGTACCGCAGCGACACCCCGCCGATCCCGTGCAGCCGCGCGTACTCGGCGAGGGCCGTGTCGATCGCCAGCTTGGACGCCCCGTAGGGGTTGGTCGGACGGGTCGGGTCGGTCTCCAGGATCGGCGTCGACTCCGGCTCGCCGTAGGTCGCGGCCGTCGAGGAGAACACGATCCGGGGCACGCCCGCGACGCGCATCGCCTCCAGCAGGGCGAGGGACTCGCCGAGGTTCTTGTCCCAGTACAGGCCGGGCTTCTCGACGGACTCCCCGACGAGCGAGCGGGCCGCGAAGTGCAGCACGGCGCCGAACCCGGCGCCGCCGAGCACCTCCGCCGCCGCGTCGCGCAGCGTGCCGCGCACCAGCCGTGCGCCCTCGGGCACCGCGTCCGCGTGCCCGGTGGACAGGTCGTCGAGCACGACGACCTCGTGCCCCGCCTCCAGCAGCAGAGCGGAGACGACGCTGCCGACGTAGCCGGCGCCTCCGGTGACGAGCAGCTTCACTGACGGACCTCCACGACGAGACTCTCGGCCGGTTCACGATCATCAGGACGGCGAGACCCGTCCAGGCCGAGGGGTCCGCCCAGGCTATCCGGAACGCCGAACGGGGAAGGCTGAACCCATGGACCGGACGCCGTCCCGGCCGCTCGTGGGGCCCGCGGGAGCGCTCGCCCGCCCCCTGGCGCGGCTGCTGTCGAGCTCGACCCACCTCGTCGTGCGGCTGTCGGGCGGCGACCCGGGCGCGCTCCGCGGGGAGATCACCGCGGAGCGGATGCGCACGCTGGTCGCCCAGAACACGCAGCTCACCCCGGACGAGCGGGCGCTGATCGGGGAGGTGTTCGCGGCGGGGGAGCGGCCGCTGCGCGAGGTCCTCGTCCCGCGCACCGAGGTGGAGTTCCTGGACGCCGCGCTCCCGCTGACCGCCGCCGCCCGGATCGCCGCCGGCAGCCCGCACTCGCGGTTCCCGGTCTGCCGCGACTCCCACGACGAGGTGATCGGGTTCGTGCACATCCGCGACCTGCTGGCGCCCGTCCTGCCGGACGGGCCCGCCCCGGGCGTCCCCGGCGACGGCCCGGTGGGCGGTCTGGTGCGGCCGGTGAAATTCCTGCCGTCCTCCAAGCGGGTGCTGCCGGCGCTGTCGGAGATGCGCCGCGAGGGCTGCCACCTGGCGATCGTCATGGACGAGTACGGCGGCGTCGCCGGCATCGTCACGCTGGAGGACCTCCTGGAGGAGCTCATCGGCGACATCCGCGACGAATATGATGTCCAGGACGCGCAGGCACGGCGCCTGCACGGCGGGGTGGTCGAGGTCGACGGCCTGCTCAACCTGGACGACTTCGCCGCCGAGACCGGCATCCGGCTCCCGGCCGGGCCGTACGAGACGGTCGCCGGGCACATCATGGCGGTGCTGCGCCGCGTGCCCGCCGAGGGCGACTCGGTGGACGCCGGCGGTCGCCGGCTCGCCGTGGCCCGGATGGAGGGCCGGCGGGTGGCCCGCGTGCGCGTCATGCCGCGGGCGTCGCCGCAGGCCGCACCGGTGCCGCCCGGCACGCCGTCCGCGACCCCGCGGGCGGTGGCAGGCGACGCCGCCGCCGGCCCCGGCACCCTGCAGGCCACCGGCGGCGAAGTCTCAAGCGACACCTGAGAGAATCGGTCCGTGCACATGCCCGAAGCGCCCAGCCCCGAAGCGTCCGCCGGAACGGCCGCGGCACCGCCGCGCGTGCTGTCCGGCATCCAGCCCACCGCCGACTCGTTCCACCTCGGCAACTACCTGGGGGCGCTCCGGCAGTGGGTCTCGATGCAGGACACCCACGACGCCTTCTACTGCGTGGTGGACCTGCACGCGATCACCGTCGAGCACGACCCCGCGCTGCTGCGCCGCCGGACCAAGGTCGCCGTCGCCCAGCTCCTCGCGATGGGCCTGGACCCCGAGCGCGCCACGGTGTTCGTGCAGAGCCACGTCCCCGAGCACGCCGAGCTGGCCTGGGTCCTCGGCTGCCTCACCGGCTTCGGCGAGGCCCAGCGGATGACGCAGTTCAAGGACAAGTCGTCCAAGCAGGGCACGGGCGGGACGACGGTCGGGCTGTTCACCTACCCGGTCCTCCAGGCCGCCGACATCCTGCTCTACTCGCCCGACCCCACCGCCGAGGGCGGCCGGGCGCTGCGCGTCCCCGTCGGGGAGGACCAGCGTCAGCACCTGGAGCTGACCCGCACCCTCGCGCAGCGGTTCAACCACCGCTTCGGCGACACGTTCGTCCCGCCGGACGCGCACATCCCCGAGGGCGCCGCGAAGATCACCGACCTGCAGGAGCCGGACGCCAAGATGAGCAAGTCGGCGTCCTCGCCGCAGGGGATCATCGACGTGCTGGAGGAGCCCGGCCCGATGCGCAAGAAGATCATGCGCGCGGTCACCGACACCGGCTCCGAGGTCGTCTACGACGAGGAGAAGAAGGCCGGCGTCACCAACCTCCTGCGGATCTTCTCCGCGCTGGAGGGCACCTCCGTGCCCGACCTGGAGAGCCGCTACGCGGGCTCGGGCTACGGGCAGTTCAAGAAGGACCTCGCGCAGGTCGTCCTCGACACGTTCACGCCGATCAGGGAGCGCACCCTCACGCTTCTGGAGGACGAGGAGCGGCTCGACCGGGTGCTCGCCCTGGGAGCCGAGCGCGCCTCCAGGGTCGCCACCGCGACGATGGAGACCGTGCGCGAACGGGTGGGATTCGTGGGACGTGGCCGCTGACGGCCCCGCCCGCGACGCCGCGGAGGGCCCCGGGAAGGCGCCCTCCGCCGCCGGGGGCGTGACCCCCGGCGGGGACGGCGGCGTGCGCACCATCGGCGTCGCCATCCCCATCCCCGACCCGTTCGGGGCCTTCCTCCAGGCGCGGCGGGCCTCGTTCGGGGATCCGCTCGCCCACGCGATCCCGACGCACATCACGCTGCTGCCGCCGACCGAGGTCTCCGAGTCGGGGATCGACGCCGTCCAGGAGCATCTGCGGGCCGTCGCGGCGACCGAGACCCCGTTCCCGATCAAGTTGCGAGGCAGCGGAACGTTCCGGCCGGTGTCACCGGTCGTATTCGTGGCGCTCGCCGAAGGAATCGGCGGTTGCGAGCGGGTTCAGGCGAAAGTTCTGTCGGGTCCGCTCGCCCGGCCGCTGCCGTTCCCGTACCACCCGCACGTGACCATCGCCCACCACCTCCCCGAGAGCGTCATGGACCAGGCGTTCAAGGAGCTCGCCGGCTACAGCGCCGACTTCGAGGCGTGGGGGTTCTCCCTGTACGAGCACGGGCGGGACGGCGTCTGGCGCCCGCAGTGCGACTTCATCTTCGGCGACGGCGCGGTGCCGTCTCCGGGCGGCGACCGCGGCGGGCCCACCCCCGGATGAGCGGGCCGCGCGAGACGCTGCGTTGACCGTTCGATTACCGTCTGCGGCATCGACCGGCCCGCGTTGGGTACGTTGCGTGCATGCGGCAGGTGATCGGCAGGGTTCAGCGGCGGAGCGAGTCCCTGTTCGGCGACGGGAAGGCGCTGCTGCAACGCTCCCGGGAGCGGTCACGGTGGTTCGACCACCAGGTGCGCGCGTTGGAGCGGTACCAGGAGCGCCGCGGCGACCGGCTCGCCGCCGCCCTCACCAGCTACGCGTTCCTGTCGTTCTTCCCGCTGATGGCGCTGGCGTACGCGCTTCTCGGCTATCTCGTCGGGGTCAGCGACGAGGCCCGCGCCTACTTCGTCCGGGCGATCAGCTCGCAGCTGCCGGGGCTCGCGGGCCAGCTGGACGTCGAGCAGATCGCCCAGTCCAAGACCGCCGTCGGGGTCCTCGGCCTGGTCGCGCTGCTGGTCACCGGGATCGGCTGGGTGCAGGTGCTGCGCGAGTCCCTGCGCGACATCTGGGGCAACGAGCCGGGCGGCGGCGGCAACTTCTTCCTGAAGCGGCTCTGGGACGGGGGCGTGCTGGCGTTCCTCGGGCTCATCCTGATCTGCGGCATGGCGGTCACGACGGTCACGACGTCCGCCACCCACACCGTCCTCGGCTGGCTCGGCCTGGAGCACGTCCCCGGCGCCGGGACCGGGCTGCGGCTGCTGTCCCTCGCCTGCGCCATCTTCTTCGACACCGTGGTCTTCCTGGCCCTGTTCAGCCGGCTGTCGGGCACCCGGGCGCCCTGGCGCCGGATCATCCGGGGCGCGCTCTTCGGCGCGGTCGGCTTCGAGATCCTCAAGCAGATCGCGGCCTTCCTGATCGGGCGGACGACGCAGAACCCCGTCTACGGCACGTTCGCGGTGCTGGTCGGCCTGATGGTGTGGATCAACATCGCGACCCGGTTCGCGCTGTTCGTCGCCGCCTGGACCGCGACGCGCCGCGTCGTCCTCACCGCGGACGCCGCCAACCCGGAGAACAGCGTCGACCGCGCGGAGGTCGAGGCGCTCCAGGAGCGCGCCGGAGAGAGGCCCGGCAGGCACGAGAGGCCCGCGGAGAACGAGGACCCGGCCGAGGACGGGGCCGAGGCCCGCCGCCGGAAGCCCGGCCGCCACGAGAAACCGGCCGAGGCCGCGAAGCCCAAGGAAGACGAAAAGCCGCTCGAAACCGGAAAACCGGCCTAGGACCTGTCTCGAATTGGCCAGGCCACGCGCGAACGCGTGACCTGGCCGGTGGAGCGAAGCCGGAGGCGAGCGGAGCCGGGCAGATCGCGAAGCGATGCCGCGTTCGCCCAGGCCCGGTCACGCAGCGAGCCGCCAGGCGAGCGAAGTGGGCCGGGACGTTGAAACACAGCCGCCAGGCGAGCGAAGTGGGCCGGGACTGTGAAACACGGTCAGGTCCAGAAGGCGTCGTTGGCGTACTGGTCCTCGGCCAGGGTGCGAATCTCGGTGATCTTTCCGTCGCGGAAGCGGAACAGGTCGACGGCGCGGCCGTCCAGGATGCGGCCGGGGCGCTCGGCGCAGGTCTGGACGAGGGCGGCGCCGTACTCGTCGTTGGCCATGACCGAGTAGGGCTCGGTGTGGAACGTCCCGCCGGACAGCTCGAACAGCCGGACGTAGAAGCCCAGGACCTCCTCGGGTGTCCGGTACACGCCGCAGACGGGCCCGCGTCCGGGGACGCGGTGCACGACGTCGTCGGCGAGCAGCTCGCGGATGAGGTCCATGTCGCCCTTGTCGAAGGCCGTGTAGCCGTCCTTCAGCAGCGTCACGTTCGGATGCTCGTACGTCGGCGGCGGCTCCGGTGCGAGGGCGAAGGCGCCGGGCAAGGGGACATACAAGTCGGACATGGCGCAGTTCCTCCCCCGCGGCGCCGTTCCGCCGTCCCCCGGCGGTGACGCGATCACCGGCGCCACCGCGAGCGTAAGCCCGCCCGGCGCGGCGGTGCCAGGCCCGTGGGAAGGGGTGGGGGAAGCTTTACCGGCCGCCGCGGAAGCGGGCCGCCTCCAGCCGCCGCCTGCGGCGCAGCACCACGTACAGCACCGCGATCGCGAGCAGGGCGCCGACCGCGCCGCCGCCGACGAGCAGCCACATGCGGGACGAGTCGTCGGAGGCGAGCGGCGCGTCGGGCAGCACGCCCGAGCCGCCGTTCTTGCGGGTCTGCTCGATGTCGCCGGGCGGGACGAGCGTGCCCACCGGCTGGACCCTGCCGCGCGCGGCGAAGCCCCAGTCCAGCAGCTTGGCCGCGTACGCCGACGGCGGCATGTCCGCCCGCATCAGCGAGATCACGATCGTGTGCCCGCCGCGGCGCGCCTGGGCGACGAAGGTCTGCTGGGCGGCGATCGTGTAGCCGTTCTTGCCGCCGAGCATCCCGGGGTAGGCCAGCCGCTCGCCCGGGAGCATGTGGTTGTGCGTGTGGATCGGGTACCCGCCGACCTTCTTGCCCTTCTTGCGCTCCTTCTTGGTCGGGGGCGCCGGAAACGGGAAGTCGATCGCCTGCATGTAGGCGCGGTACTCGGGGTTCTTCATCCCCTCGCGCAGGATGAGCGCGAGGTCGTAGGCCGAGGTGTGCTGCGTCCGGACGTTCAGCCCGAGGTCCTTGTCCAGCCCGTTCGGGGATCCGGCGAGCGTGTCGCGCGCGTTGATCCGCCGGGCCTCGGCGTTCATGTCGGCGAGGGTCCTGCCCATCCCGCCGTCGGCCTCGGCCAGCGTCACCGCCGCGTCGTTGGCCGACATCATCAGCAGCGCGTGGAACAGGTCGGAGACCTTGTACTGCATCTTCGGCGTCAGCCCGACCTTGGTGCCCTCGGTGTCGCACGCCTTCTGGGACGGCCGGACGAGCCGGTTCGGGTCCAGCTTGGGGACGAGCGTCAGCGCGGTGAGGGTCTTGAGGGTGCTGGCGGGCAGGTAGTGCCCGTGCGGGTCCTTGGCGGCCAGGACCTCGCCGGTGTCGGCGTCCGCGATCAGGTACGAGGCCGCCTTGATCTTCGGCGGGGCCGGGACGCCCGGGGCCGTGTTCGCGACGACGCCGCGGCTCGCGAGCCGGGGCCCGCCGACCGTCTGCGCGGACGGCGACGCCACGGGTGACGCCTCGGCGCGCGCGCCCCCGCCCGGGGAGGCTCCGGCACGCGCGGCGCCGGCCGGTGCGGCGGCGAGCGCGGGGGCCGCCGCGAGCGAGGCGGCCGTGACCGGCACGGTGATCAACGTCAGGGCGCGGCGGACGCCGGCCGGCCCTCGTCGCTGTCCTGGCAAGCTCCCGACGCTCCTCAGTCCCATGGGAGCGCGATCGCTCCCGGCGCGCAGGCGCCCAACGCCCATGACTCCCCCCGAAGACTAGGCGACCTATCCGGCGAAGAGGTACCCGATCGCGAATCCGGCAAGCGCGGGGCGCAGGCGACGGACGTGACGTCAGGGTGCAGCGGTCATATCCCGGTACGTATGGGGCGAGGCCGATCGGTTACGATCCGTCATGGACGAGACTTTGAGACGGGCTGACGGTATTTTGGACGGACTGACTAGTTCGATCTAGCGGTGCGGACGCCAAGATCGTGACCGAAAAGTAGGACGTCCGCCCCCCTTCCGACGGCTCGCATGAGTCAATTGATCCGCAAAGGGCATGGACGCCCGGCAGGGGGCGGGCACGGACGCCATCATGGAACGAACACGTGACCTGGACCGGCGTTTGTCCAGGCTTAGGGACCCGCTGGCTGAATTGCGCCACGTGCCACGCAACGACCTGCAAGGATTGTGGACGGAGGTTGGCCGTGGCCATTGACTTCAACGCATCGCACGGGTCGACGCTCGGCGTCGAGTGGGAGATCCAGCTCGTCGATGCGGAGACCAGGCACCTGCGGCAGGACGCACGCGAGGTGCTCGCCGCCCTGCCTTCGCTCAGTGACGACGGCGACAACCCGCGCGTCCGGCACGAGCTGATGGAGTCCACCATCGAGGTGGTGACCGGGATCAGCGACACCGTGGGGGAGGCCAAGGCCGACCTGGCCGGCACCCTCACCGACCTGCGCGCCGCCGCCGCGGACCGCGGCCTCGCCCTCGCCTGCACGGGCACCCACCCGATCAGCGACTGGCGGGAGGCGGTGATGGCGCCCATGGGGCGCTACGCCAAGCTGGTCGAGGAGATGCAGTGGCTGGCCCGGCGCATCCAGACGTTCGGCGTTCACGTCCACGTCGGCATCTCCGACGGCGCCAAGGCGATCCCGATCGTCAACGCGCTCTCGTCCTACCTTCCGCACTTCCTCGCGCTCACCGCGTCCAGCCCGTTCTGGAGCGGCAGCGACACCGGCCTCGCGTCCTGCCGGGCGGTCGTGTTCGGCCAGCTGCCCACGGCCGGGCCGCCCCATCTCCTAGACGACTGGGCGGCCTTCGAGGATTACATGGACACGCTGATGCGTTCGGGAACCATAAGGAGCATCAAGGAGGTCTGGTGGGACATCCGGCCGCATCCTGACTTCGGCACCGTCGAGATCAGGATGTTCGACGGGATTCCCACCCTGCGTGAGGTGGGGATGGCCGCCGCGCTGTGCCAGAGCCTCGTCACGCTGTTCGAGCAGCAGCTGGACCGCGGGTACACGCTGCCGCGGCCGGCCGCCTGGGTGGTGCGCGACAACAAGTGGCGCGCCACCAGGTACGGGCTCGACGCCATCGTCATCACCGACGACACGGGGAACACCGCTCCGCTCCGCGACGACCTGTACGAGCTGATCAGGGAGCTGGAACCGGTCGCCGACCGGCTCGGCTGCGCCGAGGAGCTCAAGGTCGCCGGCGAGGTGCTGGAGCACGGCGCCCCGTACGAGCGCCAGCGCGCGATCCGCGCCGGCGGAGGGACGCTGGAGAACATCGTCGACGCGGCGATCGCCGAGCTCGCGGAGGACAGGTTCGTCACACTGGGGGAGGTCGCACATGCCGGAGCCTGAGCAGCCGGACGGCGCCGGGAACCCCGCGGACACCGATCCCGCGAGCAGACCCGAGAACCGCACCGCATCCACCAACGAGAACATCACCCGGCGGGCGCCGCTAGGCTCCGCCGTCGCGCAGGGGGCGCACATGACATATCCGGGACCCGGGGTGATGCCCGGCCTTGAACCACCCGCCGCCCCGGGACACGAGAGTCCCGAGGGCCGGGAGGACCGGGGCGCCGCCGCCGGCGCCGCCGGAGTGAACGGGACGGCCTCCGGCGGGCCCGCACCGCACGACGCCGAGGGCTCGGCGCGGCGGCAGCGGGACGCGTCCGCCGCGGCGGCCGGAGCACCGGTCGTGTCCGGGCTCCCGGCGGTGCTCGGCGGCGCCGTGCTGCAGCCGCAGCTCGACGCGTTCCTCGCCGGGCACGAGGCGGAACTGATCGCCTTCCGCCGCGACCTGCACATGCACCCCGAGCTCGGCTACGCCGAGCACCGCACCACCCGCAGGCTCGCCGAGCGGCTCCGCGCGGCCGGGCTCGAACCCGTGATCCTGCCGAAGGGCACCGGGCTGTTCTGCGACATCGGCCCCGCCGACGGCACGACCGTGGCGCTGCGGGCCGACATCGACGCGCTCCCGCTCCAGGACGAGAAGGAGGGCGTCGCCTACCGGTCGACCGTCCCCGGCGTCGCGCACGCGTGCGGCCACGACGTGCACACCGCGATGGTGCTGGGCGCGGGCCTGTTCCTGGCCCAGCAGGCGGAGGCGGGGCTGCTGCCCGGCCGCGTCCGGCTGCTGTTCCAGCCCGCCGAGGAGACGCCCGGCGGAGCGCTGGACGTCATGGCCGCCGGCGGCATCGCGGGCGTCGACCGCGCCTTCGCGCTGCACTGCGACCCCCGCATCGAGGTCGGCCAGCTCGGGCTGCGCACCGGCCCGATCACCGCGGCCTGCGACAAGGTCTACGTGAAGGTCACCGGGCCCGGCGGGCACACCGCCCGGCCGCACCTGACCGCCGACCTGGTCTACGCGCTCGCCAAGATCGTCACCGAGCTGCCGTCCGCGCTGTCGCGGCGCGTCGACCCGCGCTCCAGCCTGTCGCTGGTGTGGGGCCGCGTCTCGGCCGGGTCCGTCGCCAACGCCATCCCCGACGACGGGATCGCCGAGGGCACCGTCCGCTGCCTGGACGACGAGGCGTGGCACCGGGCGCCGGAGATGATGAAGGCGCTGCTGCAGTCGGTCGCCGCCGCCTACGACGTGGAGGCGTCGCTGGACTACGTGCGGGGCGTCCCGCCGACCGTGAACGAGGTGGCCAGCGTGCAGATGTTCCGCGACGCGGCCGCCCAGGTCATGGACGAGGACGGCGTCGTGCCGACCCCGCAGAGCCTCGGCGGCGAGGACTTCGGCTGGTACCTGGAGTCGATCCCCGGCGCGCTCGCCCGGCTCGGCGTCCGCACTCCCGGCTCGCCCGGCGAGTACGACCTGCACCGCGGCGACTTCGACGTCGACGAGCGGTGCATCGCCGTCGGCATGAAGGTGCTGAGCGCGACCGCGCTGACCGCGCTGTGGGACGGCGGACGTCCCGGCGACGCCGAGTCGATCGAGGGCGCCGCGCTGGCCTAGACTCCCCCCGCCGGCCGGGCTTGATCACCAGGCGTCATCGCCCGGCCTGTCGCTTTCCGTCCTTTCGGACGCCCGCACACGAGGGCCTCGCGCGCCGGTCAGCGCCGTCCATGGCGGCGCTGACAAGCCGACGAACGGCCGCCCGTCCACGTCCCCGAGCGTGATCCTCAGCGTCACCGGCCTCGGCGCGGCCGGCCCCCCCACCCCCGGCCGGACGGTCCCGCCCCGCGCGGGC
>NZ_JBEZJP010000176.1:0-14689 GCF_040653175.1 Actinomadura sp. NPDC048032 | reverse complement strand
GGCCCGAAGGAGGAGGGCACCGCCATAAGACACAGCAGCGAGCCGCAAGGCGAGACGGAGCGATGCCAGCGATCGCCCGCTTTTATCGACGATGGAGGGCGCTCAGCGCCCGAAGGAGGAGAAAAAAGCAAATGAAACGCGGGAGACCGGGGTACGACCAGGCCACGGTTTTGCGGCGGGCCATCGAGCTCTTCAATCGGAAGGGCTACGAGGGGACCAGCATGGGGGACCTCGCTGAGGAGCTCGGGTTCAGCAAGTCGGCGATCTACCACCATGTGCCGGGCAAGACGCATCTGCTCGCGCTGGCCCTGGACGAGGCGCTCGACGAGTTGACGGCGGTGATCCGCGAGGCGCAGGACGAGTCGGCGGGCAGCGCGTACGAGCGGCTGCGGTCGGTGGTGCGGGAGAGCGTGCGGGTGCTGGTGGCGCACCAGCCGGCGGTGACGCTGCTGCTGCGGGTGCGGGGCAACAGCGAGGTGGAGCTGGCGGCGCTCCAGCGGCGGCGGTGGATCGACGCGCGGCTGGCGGAGCTGGTGCGCGCGGCGGCCGCGGAGGGGGCGGTGCGCGCGGACGTGCCGCCGGAGCTGGTGAGCCGGCTCCTGTTCGGGATGGTCAACTCGCTGGTCGAGTGGTACCGGCCGGGCGGCGAGGTGAGCGCCGGCGACCTGTCGGACGCCATCACCGCGATCGCGTTCGACGGGCTGGCCGCGCCGCCGTCCTGACGGGGTCAGGCGTCGAAGTCGACGGTGACGGCGGCGCTGACGGGGTGGGACTGGCAGGTGAGCACGAACCCGGCCTCGACCTCGGCGGGCTCCAGGGCGTAGTTGCGGACCATGTCGACCTCGCCTTCGGTGACGCGGGCGCGGCAGGTGCCGCAGACCCCTCCCTTGCAGGCGAACGGGAGATCGGCGCGGGTGGCCTGGGCGGCGTCCAGGACGCGCTGGTCGCGCGGCATCGGCGCGGTGCTCGACCGGCCGTCCAGCACGACGGTGACCTCGCTGGTCTCGCCGGTGGCGGCCGGGGCGTCGCGCCGCACCTCGGGGGGCGGCTCGTCGACGTAGAACAGCTCGACGTGCACCTTCTCGCGCGGGACGCCGAACTCGGCGAGGACGTCGCGGGCGCCGGTGACCATGGGCAGCGGGCCGCACAGCCAGACGTGGTCGACGTCGTCGACGGGCGTCACGGCGCCCAGCAGGCGGCGCAGGCGGCCGGCGTCGAGGCGGCCGGAGAACAGCTCGACGTCGCGGGGCTCGCGGCTCAGCACGTGGACGAGCTGGAACCGGGGGCCGTAGCGGTTCTTGAGGTCGCCGAGCTCCTCGGCGAACATCACGGTCCCGCTGGTGCGGTTGCCGTACAGCAGCCGCACCTCGGTGCCCGGGTTGGCGAGCACGGTGGCGGCGATGGAGATCATCGGGGTGATGCCGGAGCCCGCCGCGATCAGCAGGTGCCGTCCGGGCTCGGCGGGGTCGGCGCGCAGGCTGCCGGACGGGACCTGGACGTCGATCTCGGTGCCGGGGCGGACCTCCCGCACGAGCCAGGAGGAGAACATCCCGTCGGGGATCTCCCGGACGCCGATCCGGGGCCGGGCGCCCGCGGGGGCGCAGATCGAGTACGACCGGCGGTGCTCCCGCCCGTCGATCACCCGGCGCAGGGTGAGGCTCTGGCCGGCCGCGAACGCGTAGTCGCCGGCGAGCTCGGGCGGGACGTCGAACGTCACCGCGGCCGAGTCGTCGGTCAGCCGGTCGACCGCGGCGACCTTCAACGGGTGGAACGTCGCTGGCGCCACCGCTAGATCTCCTTCACGTGCTCGAACGGCTCAAGGCAGCCGGTGCAGCGGTACAGCGCCTTGCAGGAGGTCGAGCCGAACTCCGAGGTCAGCTCGACCGACGCCGATCCGCACCGCGGGCAGCGCAGCCTCCGGCGGGTCGGCGCCAGGCTGAGCGCGACGGGCCCGGAGGGCGCCGGGGCCGGGCCGGGCGGCGAGATCCCGGCGGCGGCGAGGGCGGCCCGGCCCCGCTCGCTGATCCAGTCGCTGGACCAGGGCGGGGACAGCTCGATCTCGACGCGCACCTCTGCGTATCCGGCGTCGGTGAGCCGGTGGACGAGGTCGTCGCGCATCGTGGCGAGCGCGGGGCAGCCCGAGTAGGTCGGGGTGATCGCCACGGTGACGGCGGAGCCGTGCTCCTCGACGCGGCGCAGCACGCCGAGGTCCTCCAGGGTCAGCATCGGCATCTCCGGGTCCCGGACGGACGCGGCGACGGCGCGGGCGGTTCCGGTCACGGCGGTCACCACCGTCCCAGGGGGTGGGCGCGGGCGACGACCTGCATCTCGGCCAGCATCCGGCTCAGCGCCTCGGTGTGGACGCCGTCGCGTCCGGCGCGCCCGCCGAGCATCCCCGTCTGCGGCACCTCGGGCCGCTCGACGCCGCTCGCGGTGAAGACCTGCGCCAGCACGGCGTCGGCGTCGCCGGCGGTGGCGGCGGGGTCCACGGCGACGCCCGCCTCGGCCAGCGCCCGCTCGACCGGGTGGGTGCGGAACAGCTCGTCGTGGTGGCGCCAGACCTCGTCGAGCCCGGCGAGGACGCGGCGGCGCGACTCCTCGGTGCCCTGGGCGAGGGTGAGGAACCACCGGCCGGCGAAGTCGCGGTGGTAGGTCAGCTCCTTGGCGCCCTTGGCCGCGACGGCGGCGAGGACGGCGTCGCGGCTGCCGGTGAGGCGCTCGAACAGGGCCAGCCGGGCGGTCGCGAACACCAGGACGCGGGCCATGGTGTGCCCGAAGTCGCCGTTCGGCAGCTCGGCGAGGCGCACGTTGCGGTAGGCACCGGCGTCGCGGAAGAACGCCAGCGCGTCCTCGGCCGGGACGGGTGAGCCCTCCGGCAACGCCGGGACGACCGACGGGTCGGCGGTGGCGGCGCGGGCGAGCAGCAGCCGCGCCTGGCCGAGCAGGTCCAGCGCGATGTTGGCGAGGGCGATGTCCTCTTCGAGGTCGGGCGCGTTGCCGCACCACTCGGAGAGCCGGTGCGACAGGACGAGGGCGTCGTCGCCGAGCATCAGGCAGTACGTCGCGAGCGCGTGCGGGTCGACGCCGTCGGGGACGGTCGTGTCGACGCCGGCCAGCGGGTCCTCGAAGTCGGTCCCGAAGGCCCACTGGGAGCTGTCGCCGTCCAGGAGCCCGTCGTAGACCGAGCCGTGCTGACTTTCCATGGCGGCCTTCACATGTGCGGGACGTTCTCGGGGATCTCGTAGAACGTCGGGTGCCGGTAGACCTTGTCGCCGCTGGGGGCGAACAGCGGGTCCTTCTCGTCCGGGCTGGAGGCGGTGATGGCGTCCGACCGCACCACCCAGATGCTGACGCCCTCGTTGCGGCGCGTGTACACGTCGCGCGCGTGCCGGACGGCCATCTCGTCGTCGGGGGCGTGCAGCGACCCGACGTGCACGTGGTTGAGGCCGCGCTTGCCGCGCACGAACACCTCGTAGAGCGGCCACTCGCTCATGTCCCGGCTCCTTCCTCGCTCCGGGCCGCCTGCTTGCGCGCGAAGGCGGTCGCGGCCTCGCGGACCCAGGCGCCGTCCTCGTGGGCCCGGCGGCGGTGCGCCAGCCGCTGGGCGTTGCAGGGCCCCTCGCCCTTGATCACGGCGGAGAGCTCCGACCAGTCGGGCTCGCCGAAGTCGTGGGCCTGGCGCTCCTCGTTCCACCGCAGGTCGGGGTCGGGGAGCGTGACACCCAGGGCCTCGGCCTGCGGGACGGTCATGTCGACGAAGCGCTGGCGCAGCTCGTCGTTACTGTTGCGCTTGATGCCCCACGCCATGGACCGCTCGGAGTTCGGCGAGTTCGCGTCGGGCGGGCCGAACATCATCAGCGAGGGCCACCAGAACCGGTCCACCGACTCCTGCACCATCCGCCGCTGCTCGTCGGTGCCGCGCATCATCGTCATCAGCAGCTCGTAGCCCTGCCGCTGGTGGAAGGACTCCTCCTTGCAGATGCGGATCATCGCGCGGCCGTAGGGACCGTAGGACGTCCGGCACAGCGGCACCTGGTTGCAGATCGCCGCGCCGTCCACCAGCCATCCGATCGTGCCGACGTCGGCGTAGGAGAGCGTGGGGTAGTTGAAGATCGAGGAGTACTTCTGCCGGCCGGTGAGCAGCATCTCGGTCAGCTCGGCGCGGGAGACGCCGAGGGTCTCGCACGCCGAGTACAGGTACAGGCCGTGCCCGGCCTCGTCCTGGACCTTGGCCAGCAGGATCGACTTGCGGCGCAGCGAGGGGGCGCGGGTGATCCAGTTGCCCTCCGGCTGCATCCCGATGATCTCCGAGTGCGCGTGCTGGGCGATCTGCCGGACCAGCGTCCGCCGGTAGGCGTCGGGCATCCAGTCGCGCGGCTCGATCCGGTCGTTGCGCGCGATCGTCGCCTCGAACTGCTCGGCGGGCGCCGGCTGGGGCGCGGCCTGCGGCGTCGTCATGGGCTCCTCCCGCTGGGGACCCGGCTGGACTCGGCCTATTAACTGACCGATCGGTCTGTATTCAGACTGACACAGGCCGCGCGAGCGTGCAAGAAGGGCGGCGCACCCACCCCGCGGCGCGACCGGGAGCTCAGTCGTCCCAGGCCTCCCACTGCGCTCCCCTGCCCCGCGCCTCGTCGAAGACCAGCCAGGTGCGGGTCGCCCGGACGCCGGGGATGTCCTGGATCTGCTCCAGCACCACGTGCCGGAGCGCCTCGTTGTCCGGGGCCCTGACCAGGGCCAGGACGTCGTAGTCGCCGCCGACCATCGCGAAGTGCTCGACGTAGGGGGTGTCCTGGAGCCGGGCGGAGACCGAGCGCCAGGAGTTCTGCTCGATCGTGACCGAGACGTAGGCGCTGGTGCCGAGGCCGGCCTTGTGCGGGGCGAGCTCGGCGGTGAAGCCGGTGATGACGCCCTCGTCCAGCAGCCGGGTGAGCCGCGCGTAGGCGTTGGCGCGCGAGACGTGCACGCGCTCGGCCAGCGCCCGCACCGAGAGCCGGCCGTCGCGCAGCAGCTCGGCGATGATCGCCCGGTCCACGGCGTCCAGCCGCGCGACAGAACGTCCGGGCCGGACGCCCTCCGCGCTCACGTCGGATGACATTTGGTGCCCCCATAGCCACTGAACGAGCCATTTGTCGCTCATTGTGCCCCATGTCTTGAGCAGATCGTCGACCGAGCGGACGATCGAACCGACAACCGTCCACAGGAAGGGAGCGGCGCCATGTCCGTGCGGACACCTCATCAGGAGGTCGAGGGCCTCCTCCCCTCCGCCGTCCCGGTGCGCTTCGTCGCCGAGGACGGGACGGACGCCGGGACGCCGGCCGGATACCGCGCCCCGGAGGACGGGACGCTGGTCGAGGCCTACCGGCGGATGGTGCTCGGCCGCCGGTTCGACCGGCAGGCGACCGCGCTGACCAAGCAGGGCCGGCTGGCCGTCTACCCGTCCAGCCGCGGGCAGGAGGCCTGCCAGATCGCCGGGGTGCTCGCGCTGCGCGAGGACGACTGGCTGTTCCCCACCTACCGCGACTCGGTGGCGCTGGTCGCCCGCGGCATGGACCCCGTCGAGGTGCTCACGCTGCTGCGCGGCGGCTGGCACTGCGGCTACGACCCGGCGGCCGTCCGCGTCGCGCCCCAGTGCACGCCGCTGGCCACCCAGACGATCCACGCCGTGGGCATGGCCGACGCCCTGCGCCGCAAGGGCGAGGACGGCGTGGTGATGGCGTTCGTCGGCGACGGCGGGACCAGCGAGGGCGACTTCCACGAGGCGCTCAACTACGCCGGTGTCCTGCGCGCGCCCGTGGTCTTCTTCGTCCAGAACAACAAGTACGCGATCTCGGTGCCGCTGGCCAAGCAGACCGCCGCGCCCGCCCTGGCCTACAAGGGGATCGGCTACGGCGTCCGGTCCGAGCAGGTCGACGGCAACGACCTCGTCGCGGTGCTGTCGGTCCTGACCGCCGCCGTCGAGCACGCCCGCTCCGGAGCCGGCCCCTTCCTGGTCGAGGCGCACACCTACCGCATGGACTCCCACACCAACGCCGACGACGCCTCCCGGTACCGCGAGGACGAGGAGGTCGCGCGGTGGGAGGCGGCCGACCCCCTCGCGCGGCTGGAGACCCACCTGCGCGGGCGGGGCCTGCTCTCGGAGGAGGACGTCGCGTCGGCCCGGGAGGCCGCCGAGGAGTACGCGGCGCGCCTGCGCGACCGGATGGCCGCCGACCCGGAGGCCGACCCGTTCGAGCTGTTCGACCACGTCTTCGCCGAACCCACGCCCCAGCTGCGCGAGCAGCGCGCCCTGCTGGCGTCCGAGATGCTCCCCGGGGAGGACTGACATGCCCGCGACGACGATGGCGCAGGCGCTGAACGCCGCGCTGCGGGACGCCCTGGCCGAGGACGAGCGGGTGCTGGTCTTCGGCGAGGACGTGGGGCCGCTCGGCGGGGTCTTCCGCATCACCGACGGGCTGACCCGGGACTTCGGCGAGGACCGCTGCTTCGACACCCCGCTGGCCGAGTCGGGGATCGTCGGCCTGGCCGTGGGCATGGCGATGGGCGGCTTCCGGCCCGTGGTGGAGATGCAGTTCGACGCCTTCGCCTACCCGGCCTTCGAGCAGATCGCCTCGCACGTCGCCAAGTTCCGCAACCGCACCCGCGGCCGCCTGTCGCTGCCGATGGTGATCCGCATCCCCTACGCGGGGGGCATCGGCGGCGTCGAGCACCACTGCGACTCCAGCGAGGCCTACTACGCCCACACGCCGGGCCTCAAGGTCGTCACGCCCGCCACCGCCGACGACGCGTACTGGCTGCTGCGCGACGCCGTCGCCGACCCGGACCCGGTCGTCTTCATGGAGCCGAAGCGGCTCTACTGGGCCAAGGGCGACGTCACCCGCGAGAACCGGCGCGCCCCCGGGTTCGGCCGGGCCGTGGTGCGCCGCGAGGGGCGGGACGCGACGCTGGTCGCCTACGGGCCGAGCGTCCCGGTGGCGCTGGAGGCCGCCGAGGCCGCCGCGCGGGAGGGACGCGACCTGGAGGTGGTGGACCTGCGCACCATCGTCCCGTTCGACGACGGGACCGTCGCCGCCTCGGTCCGCAAGACGGGCCGGTGCGTGGTCGTCCAGGAGGCCCAGGGCTTCGCGGGCGTGGGCGCGGAGATCGCGGCCCGCGTGCAGGAACGCTGCTTCCACTCGCTGGCCGCGCCGGTGCTGCGGGTCTCCGGGTTCGACATCCCCTACCCGCCGCCGAAGCTGGAGCACTCGCACCTGCCGGACGCCGACCGCGTCCTGGACGCCGTCGACCGGCTCCAGTTCGACGACGTCCCCGACGTCCTGCACCTGGACAGGGAGGCCTCGTGACCGCCGCCACCCGGCAGGTGTTCCGCCTGCCCGACCTCGGCGAGGGCCTCACCGAGGCCGAGATCGTCGAATGGAAGGTCGCCGCGGGCGACACCGTCGAGGTCGACCAGGTCGTGGTGGAGGTCGAGACCGCCAAGGCGGCGGTGGAGGTCCCCGTCCCCTTCGCGGGGACCGTGCTGAGGCTGGCCGCGGAGGCGGGCGCGATCCTCGCGGTCGGCGAGCCGCTGATCGAGGTCGGTCCCGCCGGCGGCGCCGGGACGGAACCCGCCGCGGACGTGCGTCCCGTCCCGGACGCGCACCCGGACGCCGCCCGCTACCGCGAGGAGGAGCAGGCCGGGTCCGGCAACGTGCTGATCGGCTACGGCACCGGGCACGGGCCGGGGCGGCGCGGACGCCGCCGCGCGGGCGGCCCTAAGGCCCCGGCGGCGGCCCCCGCTCCGGTGACCCCCGCTCCCGTGGCCCCCGCTCCGGCGCCCCGCCGCGCGGACGCCCCCCGCGTGATCTCCCCGCTCGTCCGCAGGATCGCGCGCGAGCACGGCCTCGACCTCGGCGCCGTCGCCCCCACCGGGCCGCGCGGCGTGATCCTGCGCCGCGACGTCGAGCAGGCCATCGCCGCCGCCGGCACTCCCGCCGAGACGGCCGCCGAGGCGGCCGCCCAAGCTCTGGCGCCCGCCGCCCGTCCCATGCCCGAGCGGATTCCGCTGCGCGGGCTCCGCCGCGCCGTGGCCGACAAGCTCACCCGCAGCCGCACCGAGATCCCCGACGCGACGACCTGGGTGGACGCCGACGCCACCGCCCTGGTCGAGGCCAAGGACGCGCTGCGCCGGTCCCGCCCCGAGCTCGGCATCGGGCTGCTGGCCCTGCTGGCCCGCATCTGCGTGGCCGCTCTGCGGGAGTTCCCCGAGCTGAACTCCTCGGTCGACGCCGACCGGCAGGAGATCGTCCGGTACGGGCACGTCAACCTCGGCTTCGCCGCGCAGACCGACCGCGGCCTCGTGGTGCCGGTCGTGCGGGACGCGCACCTGATGACGACCGCGCAGCTCGCCGCGGAGCTGGCCAGGCTCACCGGCCTGGCCCGCTCGGGCGGGCTGGCGCCCGAGTCCCTGACGGGCGGCACGTTCACCCTCAACAACTACGGCGTGTTCGGCGTGGACGGCTCCACCCCGATCATCAACCACCCCGAGGCGGCGCTGCTCGGCGTGGGCCGGATCATCGACCGCCCCTGGGTGGTGGACGGCGCGGTCGTGCCGCGCAAGATGACCCAGCTCTCGCTGACGTTCGACCACCGCGTCTGCGACGGCGGCGCGGCGGGCGGGTTCCTGCGGTTCGCGGCCGACTGCGTGGAGAACCCCGCCGTCCTGCTCACGAACCTGTGACGTCCGGCGGCGGGCGCCGGTAGGCGAAGCCGCCCCCGGCACCGTGGCCGGCGGCGGCGGTCAGGTCGCGCACCAGGTGGTGGTCGGGCGAGAGCGAGCAGGCGGGGTCGGTGCGGGCGGCGTCCCCGGTGAGGGCGTGCGCCTGGCAGCGGCAGCCGCCGAAGTCAGTGTCGCGGCGGGGGCACTCCCGGCACGGGCCGGTCATCCAGCCGGTCCCCCGGTAGGCGTTGAAGGCGGGCGAGTCCGCCCAGATCCATGCCAGCGGGTGGTCGCGGACGTTCGGCGCCTCCAGGTCCGGCAGCGCGTACGCGGCCGGGCACGGCAGCGCGGAGCCGTCCGGGCCGACCGTGAGGGAGCGCGCGCCCCATCCGCCCATGCAGGGCTTCGGGACGCCCCCGTAGTAGTCCGGCACCACCCAGACGATCTCGGGGCCGGGCCGTCCCCGGCGCTCGGCGACGGCGGCCTTAGCCCGGTCCAGCTGGTCGCGCGAGGGCAGCAGCGCCGCGCGGTTGCGCAGCGCCCAGCCGTAGAACTGGGCGTTGGCCAGCTCGATCCGGTCGGCGCCCCAGGCCGCGGCGAGGTCGAGGATCTCCGGGAGGCGGTCGAGGTTGTGCCGGTGCAGGACGACGTTCAGCCCGAACGGGAGCCCGGAGGCGGCGACGACCTCGGCGGCGCGTTCCTTGGCCCGGAAGGACGTCCGCCCGGCGATGAGCTCGGACGGCTCCGGGCGCGCGTCCTGGACGGACAGCTGCACGCCGTCCAGCCCGGCGCGGACCAGGCCGTCCAGCCGTCGCGCGGTCAGGCCGAGGCCGCTCGTGACGAGCTGGGTGTGGACGCCCGCGCGGTGCGCGGCCCGGGTGATCTCCGGGAGGTCGCGGCGCAGCAGCGGCTCGCCGCCGGACAGGTGCGCCTGGACGACCCCGAGAGCCGCCGCCTCGGTGAGGACGCGGGCCCAGTCGCCGGTGCCGAGCTCGGCGTCCCGCCGGACGAGGCCGAGGGGGTTGGAGCAGTAGGGGCAGTGCAGCGGGCAGGCGTGGGTGAGCTCGGCGAGCAGGGCCCACGGGGCGGGCGCACCGGTCATCGCAGCCACCCTTCCGCCCGCACGCGGTCGAGGAACTCGGGGACGTCGTCGCCGAGCGGCGCGTCCGGGAAGCTCTCGCCGAGCGCGGCGACGATGTCGTCGACCGTCCTCGCGCCGTCGCAGAGCCGCAGGACGCGGCCGCCGGTCGCGCTGAGCAGCACCGCCCGCTCGGGCATGAGCAGCAGGTCGGCGCCGCGGACCGCGTCGTGCCTGAGGACGACGGAGCGCGCGAGGGCCGGCCGCCACTCCCCCTCCGCCCGGTCAGCCGGCATCGGAGGGCTCCGCGGCGGCGGACGCGTGCTCGACGGCGTCCAGCAGCGACCAGAGGACGTCGCACTTGAAGGCGAGCGCGGCCAGCGCCGTCTCCTCGTCCTCGGGGGTGCGCGCCCACTCCCGGACGAGGGCGAGCGCCTCGGCGGAGTCGCGCCGCCCCTGCGGCACCCGCACGCGGAAGTAGCGCAGCCCCTCGGGCTCGACCCACGGGTAGTGGCGCTCGAAGGCGCCGATCCTGGTCGCCATCAGCTCGGGCGCGAACAGCTCGGTCAGCGAGGACGCGACGGCCTCCAGGCGCGAGCCGTCGCGGCAGAAGCCCACGTAGGCGTCGACCGCGAACCGGACGCCCGGCAGGACGCCCTCGCCGGACAGGAGCACCCGCCGGTCCAGCCCGACGGCCTCCCCGAGGCGCAGCCACCACTCGGCGCCGCCGTCCTCGCCGGGGCGGCCGTCATGGTCGTGGATGCGGCGGATCCAGCTCCGCCGCAGGTCGCCGGTGCCGAGCTTGGCGAGGACGTACGCGTCCTTCACCGGGATGCGGCGCTGGTAGTGGAACCGGTTGAGCACCCAGCGGCGCAGCTCGTCCGGGGAGAGCAGGCCCTCGTGCATGCGGACGTTGAACGGGTGCCGGTGGTGGTAGCGCTCGGCGGCGAGCGCGCGGAGCCGGTCCTCGAGGTTCACAGTTCGATCACCGCGCCCTCCGCGGCGACCTCGATGCCGAGGGCGGCCAGCGCGCGGTGCCCGTCCGCGTTCGGGTCGACCAGCGGGTTGGTGTTGTTCAGGTGGGTGTAGAGGCGGCGCGCGGCGGGCAGCTCGGCGAACGGGCCGCGCGTGGCGGTGATGGGCAGGTGCCCCATCTCCGTCGCGGTCCGGTCGCGGACGCCGGAGCGCCGGGGTTCCTCGTCGTCCCAGAAGGTGCCGTCGAGGAGCACGCAGCCGGCCCCGCTCAGCGCGGCGTCGAGCGCGGGGGGCCAGGCGGCCAGGCAGGGCGCGTAGACGACGGTCCCGCCGTCCCGTCCGTCGGTGACGCGCAGCGCCGCCGACCACGCGTCGCCGGGGGCGTCGAGGCCGGCGGCGTAGCGGGGCCGCTTCCCCGAGACGCGGACGGCCCGCACCTCCAGCGCGCCGAAGACGGCGGGCTCCACCTCCCCGAGCTCCGCCCACGTCAGGTTCGCGTAGGGGGCGAGGACGGCGTCGAGCCGGAGGCCGCCGGAGAGGGCGTGCCGGACCGCGCCCGTGGCGAGGACGTGCAGGTCCGGCGCCTCCCGCAGCAGGGGGAGCCCGAGGACGTGGTCGAGCTCGGCGTCGGTGAGGGCCACGCCCGCCACCGGGCTGCGCCGCGACCCCGGCTCCGGGCGCAGCTCGGCGACGGCCCCGATCTGCTCGGCGACGTCGGGCGTCGCGTTGACCAGAAGCCACCGCCCGCCGCCCGCTTCGACCGCGACACAGGCGTGCCGGCGGCGCAGCGCGGGACGGGCGCGGGCGGCGGCGCACCCCGTGCATCCGCAGTTCCACTGGGGAACGCCGCCGCCCGCCGCGGTGCCGAGAATCCGCAACCGCATATGAGCCGTTCTCAGCTTTCGGCGGTGAAATACGCCGTGACCTCCAGCGAGGTCTCGATGATCTCGTAGTCGGGCCTGACCCAGCGGGTCTCCCGGTCCTGGGAGCCGGTCATGGCCTCTCCTTTCGCTCGGTGACGAACCGTCCGAGGCGATCACCCGAGGGCCATTGAAGCACAATTCCCCGACTTTCTACAGAAAGCCAGTTAGACCCGTATGTCCCTCCATAACACGGCAGATCTTCATGTTTTCCGGCGGACCATGAATGCCATTCACCTATTCTCGCGATGGCCGGTTCGGCGGTCAAAGTCCCCGGACGGCGGCGACGGTGAAGGGGATCTCCGGGGTGCCCTCGCCGAGCGGGCCGCCCTTGTCGAACTGCGAGCGGACGACGTAGAGGGTCCCGTGGCGGCGGACGAGCGTCGTCGGCACCTGGAGGGACGGGTCCGCGAGCGTGCGCTCGAGGCGGGCCCGCGTCCCGTCGGGCGCGACGCGCCAGCGGGTGAGGACGTTGTCGACGTTGTTCGCCGTCCAGAGGCGTCCCTCCTGGAGTTCGAGGCCGTCGGCGTTGCGCATGTCGCCGCCGCTGAGCGCGACCTTGCGGATGGCGCCGGTCGCGAGGTCGAGCCGGTAGAGGTCGCCGCCGAGCATGTCGTCGGTCAGCAGGAACCGCCCGGTGGGGTCGGCGACGATCCCGTTCAGGGTGAAGTCGGCCGGCTCGTGCGGTTCGAGGACGTCGCTCAGGTCGAAGCGCGGCGAAAGCGTCCCCGTCCCGCCGCGGGCGGCGTCCAGATCCCGCGGCGTGACCTCGTAGACGACGGCGCGGGAACTGTCCGTCAGGTAGACGGCGCCGTCGGGGGCGACGGCGAGGTCGTTGACGAACCGGGCGCCGTCGCCGGGAACGACGAAGCGCGCCAGGAGGGCGCGGCTCCGGGCGTCGTAGACCGCGACGCCGGACGAGGAGTCGGTCACCCACAGCCGTCCGGCCCGGTCGGTCTTCAGGCCGTTGGCGGTGCGGCGGCCGTCGGCGCCCGCGGGCAGGAACACCTCGGCCGTCCGGTGGCCCGGACGCATGCGGTAGACCGTGCCGTCCTTCCAGGACCCGGCGTACATCGTCCCGGTGCGCGGGTCCGCGGCGATGCCCTCCGGGTACACGCGGTCGCCCGGCAGGACGTAGGCCGCGGAGATCCGCGACGCGGCCGCGGACGCGGGCGCCGCGGAGACGGCGAGGGAGGCGGCGGCGAGGCCCGCCACGGCCGCCGCGGTGGAGCGCTGGATGCGCGACATGACTCTCCATTCGAGATGCATCATTAGTACGCGCACATACGATAGTTAGAACTCTAATGCTCGTCAACGGTCTTCTCTTCAGGGGCTCGGTACCATGCGGGAATGACCTCGTTGCCCGTCTCGGAGCGGCTCGGCTCGCACCTCAAGCGCGCCGAGCAGGCGCTCAACGGCGCCAAGCAGGCGGCGCTGAAGCCGAGCGGGCTCACGAGCCCGCAGTACGCCGCCCTGCTGCACCTCGCCGACAACCCGGGCATGTCGGCCGCCGCGCTGGCCCGCAAGTGCGCCGTCACCCCGCCGACGATGAACACCGTCCTGAAGAACCTCCAGGAGCGGGGGCTGATCGAGCGCACCCCGCACGAGTGGCACCGCAACATCCTGGAGACGCGGCTCACCGCCGAGGGCACGGCCGTCCTGGAGGACGCTGACGCCCGCGCCGTCAAGGTCGAGCGCGGGCTCGCCGCCGAGTTCACCGACGCCGAGCGGCAGGCGCTCATCGACCTGCTCGGCCGGTGCGTCGGCTTCCTGGAAGCCGCCCGGTCCGCGCCCGGCGGCTGAGACACTCCCTACGGAACGGGACGAACGCCGCGAGCACCGGAGGAGCCATGGGCGACGGGGTCCAGCACGACAGGTCGGGCCAGCTCAAGCAGATCGAGAGCGGGCTGCTGCCCGGCGAGCAGATCATCGCCGTCTACGACGCGATCGGCGCCGGCACCGGGTTCATCGGGCTCACCGACCGCCGGGTCATCGTCCAGGACCGCAGCTTCGCCGGCAAGAAGTACGCCATCACCAGCGTGCCCTACTCCCGCATCACCTCGGTGAGCGTGGTCAGCAACAAGTCGTGGGCCGGGTCCTACTTCTCCACCGGCTCGATCGCGATCAACGTCGGGACCCACACCTACGAGGTCGAGTTCCGCGGTGCCGACAAGAGCCACCACGTGCACAACGTGATCCTGCAGTACATCTCCGCCTGACCGGCGCCCGGAGCCTCCGGCGCGTCAGACGACGACCGCGGCGGTGGAGCCGGCGCGGTCCTTGGTGACGCGGAGCTGGGCCGGGATGCGGGCCCGCAGCTCGGCGACGTGGCTGACGATGCCGACCGCGCGGCCGCCGTCGCGCAGGCCGTCCAGGACGTCCATCACCTCGTCGAGGGTCTCCTCGTCGAGCGTGCCGAACCCCTCGTCGACGAACAGGGTGCCGATCTCGGTGCCGCCCGCCTCGGCGGTGACGACGTCGGCGAGGCCCAGGGCCAGCGCCAGCGAGCTGATGAACGACTCGCCCCCCGACAGGGTGACCGGGTCGCGCGTCAGGCCCGTCCAGGAGTCGGCGACGCGCAGGCCGAGCCCCCCGGCGCCCTTGGTGCGGTCGCCCGCCGCCTTCTCCGTGGTGTGGACGAGGGCGTAGCGCCCCCCGGACATGCGGTGCAGCCGCTCGTTCGCGGCGGCGACGACCTGTTCGAGGCGGGCGGCCAGCACGTACGCCGACAGCGACATGGCGTGCCGGTTCGCGGCGTGCTTGCCCGAGGCGAGCCCCGCCACGCGCTCGGCGACCTCGTGCCGCCCGGCGGCGGGGCGCCACGCGCCGACGGCGGCGGCGAGGTCCCTGCGCAGCTCGGCCAGCCGCTCGCAGCGGTGCCGCGCGCGGTCGGCGGCGTTCGCGGCCGCGGTGTGCGCCGCGTCCGCCGCAGCCACCGCCGCCTCCAGGGCGGGCAGGTCGGGCCGCCGCCAGGACGTGTCCGAGGCCGTCTGGCGCGTCCTGGCGGGCCGCGGCTTC
>NZ_JBEZJP010000175.1:0-14789 GCF_040653175.1 Actinomadura sp. NPDC048032 | reverse complement strand
CTTCCGCCGTAGCCGCACAGTCATCTACAGCCGAACCACACGGCTGGCTCGTCCGGACATCGACCGGACGAGGCGAACAGACGAGAAAAACAGGTGAAACTGCCATGCGCGAACTCGTTTTCGGGATCTCGAAGGTCGACCGCTTCGACGACCCCGCCAACCCCACCGTCTACGGGATCGAGACCGAGGCCAGCGGCCGCAGCCGCGTCTCGACCGGTGACCGCGACGGGCGGACCGGCTCGGATGCCGCCCGGCACACGACGGACACGACCGTCGTCGAGGAGCAGCGGTAGTCGGCGCGCGCGCCGGCTGTCGCCCAGCCTGGGGCCCGGCAGATCTGCCGGGCCTCCACTCTTCGGTCTCCGGCCGCAGTCCGAGGCCGGTTCGGCAGGAACTGCGATGTCGCAGCTCCTGGGAAGGGCTCGGCGATCCTGAGCAGCCGTCAGCCGACCGTGACGAGCGCCACACCCGCCACGGCGACGGCCATGCCGACGCGCTGGACGGCCCGCAGGCGCTCGCTGTAGGCGACTCTCGCCAGCAGGACGGTGATCGCCGGGTAGAGGGACGTGAGGACGGCCGCGAGGCTGAGCATGCCGTGGTGGACCGCGAGGAAGTACAGCACGTTCGCCCCCGCGTCCAGGCTCCCGGACAGCAGCGCCAGGACGATCAGCTTCCGGCCGGACAGCCTCGGGCCCGCGTTGCCGCCGCGGGCCGCCAGGAACAGCAGCGCGACCGCCACGATGGCGAGGTTGCCGAGGCGGGCGCCGACGATCGGCCAGAGCCCGGTGCCGTCCCCCGCCTCCTTCAGCAGGACGAAGAAGACGCCGAAGCAGCTGCCGGACAGGGCGGCCATCACCGGGCCCGAGTCCAGGAGACGCCGCCGTCCGGCCCCCTCAGCCGCCGGCCCGTCGCCGGCCTCCATGCTGACCAGGCCGATCGCGACGAGGCAGAGCAGGACGCCGAGCAGGACGGACGCGTCCAGCCGCTCGCCCTGGGCGACGCCCACGGCCACCGGGATCACGGCCGCGGCCAGCGCCGACACCGGCGCCACCACGCTCATCGGGCCCCGCGCGAGGGCCCGGTAGAAAGCGATCAGCCCGCCGCCGCCGCAGAGGCCGGCCACGAACCCCCAGGCCATCGGCCCGGGGCTCACGTCACCGCCGGTGAGCAGCGCCGACACCAGCACGACCGCCAGCCCGATCGGAACGCACCAGGTCAGCGCTCTGATCGCGGTCGATCCACGGGTCACGGTCCCGCCGAGGAAGTCGGCGACCCCGTAGGCGAGGGCGGCGGCCAGGGCGAGAACCGTGACCATCAACGCCCGCCGATCAGCCTGGTCTCGATCCGCACGCCGGGCGAGATCGTCCGCAGCCGCTCCGCGAGCCGGTCGCCGGCCTCCGCCAGCCGGTCGAGGGGGTACGGCTCCAGGCGTTCGAAGAGGAACAGGCCGTTCTTCGTGGTCTCCGTCAGCCGCGTCCGGACGCACTGGCGCCAGTTCCAGCGCCGGCAGGTGACGCCCTGGTCGTCCCGCCAGACGACCTCGCCGGGGTTCGGGTGCTCGACCGCGGGCTCACCGCCCGCGACCACGTCGAACGGCTCGTCGCCGGTGGCCCTGACCAGCCGCGCCGGTCCCTGGTAGGCGTCCAGGTCCTCGCCGCCGATGGGCAGCGCGTACTCGACGCTCACCGCGTTGTAGGCGTCCACGACCCTGTTGATGGACGGGAGCGCGTCGGCCCGGCGCAGCAGCGCGTCCACCGAGGGCCGGGTCCGCTGCGGCTTGGCCCCGAACGCGCGGTAGGCCTCGCGCCACGCCTCGACGTGCGGATCGTCCGGGTCCGCCGTCTTCGCCGCCTCGGCCAACCATCCCTCGCCGGTCTCGTCGCTCGGCCCGTTCTCCAGCCCCTCGGCGGTCATGACGAGCACGGCGAAGTCGGGACGCAGCTCCCGCACGGCCTCGTCCACCACGATTCGCTCCAGCATCCCCATCCTCCGCACGGTCACTTTAATGATATCGACATATCATCATATCGACCGTGGCGGAGGATCCCAAGTGAAGCAACGTCCGGCCCCCCGCTTCCAGTCCCGGCCGCCGGCCCGGAGGAGGGAGTTCCCGCCAGCGCTGAAGGTGCGGTCGACGCATCTCAGCGGCATTCGGAGCCGTCCTTCACGTGGCCGACGTTGGGGCACGCGACGTCGGCGTGCCCCGCGCGTGCGGGAGACTGGCATGCGGCGGACCGGAGCGAGGCGGCTGGAGGGCGCTTGAGCGGTCAGGAGGCGATCGGCGAGGCCGTGGCGCGGACGGTGCGGGCCCTGCGGGCCGGGCACGGGTGGAGCCTGGACGAGCTCGCCGGGCGCGCCGGGGTGAGCAAGGGCGTGCTGGTCGGGCTGGAGCAGGGGCGCGGCAACCCGAACCTGGGGACGCTCATCCGGATCTCCGACGCGCTGGGGGTGCCGCTCACCCGGCTCGTCCAGGTCGAGGAGGAGCCGGCGGTGCGGATGTTCCGGCCGGAGCGGCACGTCGTGCTGTGGGAGGGCGAGCACGGCGGGACGGGAACGCTGCTGGCCGGCAGCGACCCGCGCCCGTCGCTGGAGCTGTGGAACTGGGTGCTCCAGCCTGGCGAGACGCGCGAGAGCGACGCGCACGTGCCGGGCACCAAGGAGATCGTGTACGTCCAGGAGGGCACGCTCACTCTGGGCGTGGACGGCCGGTCCGACCTCGTCGAGGCCGGTACGGCCGCCGTCTTCGTCGGCGACCGCCCCCACTCCTACGGCAACGCGAGCACCCGCGAAGTCCGCTTCGTCCTGGCCGTCCTCGACCTCTGACCACACCCCTCATTGTGAGGTCCGGGTTGATCTGGCCACCGCCCATGCCCCTGACCTCCGGTTGGCCACTTCCCTCCGGACGAGTGGGCGGACGGTTGTCTCATTCGAAGTGATAGCTCCTGGTGGCGGTGAGCGGCGGTGATGATCTCGTGGGTGTCGGAGCAGGTCCCCAGCCGGCGCCGCGCCTGTCCGGCCGTCGGGTCCTCGTCGGGGTTAATGTGGCGGCATGGCGAATGATCCCGACTTTGGCGTGTTATTGACGCGGCTCCTCAACTCCCGCCAGACGGACATCGCCTGGCTGGCCTCGGCGTCCGGCATCCCGGAATCCGAGCTGCGCTCGGTGGCCGGCGGCGTGACCCCGTCCGCGTCGCAAGTCGAGGGCCTTGCCGCCGCGCTGGGTTTCCGCACTGCCGACCTCTTCGTGATCGCCGGACTCTCGGTGCCGGAGGCCCTTCAGCCCTGCGAAGCGGCAGCGGGCTCCGAACTCGTGGACCTCATCCATGTCGTGATGGCCCTGCCGGCAGATCAGCGGACCCACATCCACGAAACGGTCGAGAATCTGCCCCAACCGCCCCGCGTCCGGTCAGCCGATCCGCCGCGAGACTTCTACCGGGGGGGCGGTGGCTTGGGCGCGATGCTCGTCACCATGCTGTGCGCCAACCGGAACCTCCATGCCCTGATCGCCGCCGCCAAGACGCTTCACCTGCTGACCCGAGGTCGCATGTACCTGGCCGCCTCCACCTACGCCCGCATCGCCGCGGGCGCGAATCCGTTGAGGCCGGACTGGGTGGGCGGCTTCGCGACCGCCCTCGGCATCCCCGCCGCCGACCTCGCGGCCATCACCGGCACCGACCTGTCCGAGGCGACACCGCCCGAGGATCCCCTGGCTGGCGAGATGGCTGAGTTGCTCTGGGACTGTCGACGTCTGAGGGTGAGCCAGGTCGAGCACGTGTGCGCCGAGGCGGAAGCGATGCTCGTCCCAGTGCCCGACGACGCCTCCGGCAACGACTGGAACCGCGTCCACCATCAGGACGGGACGTGGTGGGGCGCGCCAAGGCGGTAATCCTCAGCGTATCGGGGGCCGAGCGTGTGAGGGCGGGTCCGGGTGGCGGTGCGCGGGTGGGGCTGTTGGGCTGACGTGGGGGCTAGCGCCTGTCTCGAAGTGGCCTGGCCGCACGCGCGAACGCGCTACCTGGCCGGTGGAGCGAAGCCGGAGGCGAGCGGAGCCGGGCAGATCGCGAAGCGATGCCGCGTTCGCCCGGGCCCGGTCACGTGGCGAGCCGCCAGGCGAGCGAAGTGGACCGGGACGTTGAAACACAGCCGCCAGGCGAGCGAAGTGGGCCGGGGCTGCGCAACACAGCTAGCTGGTCAGGCGGACGGGCATGGCCAGGTAGCGGTAGCCGGTGTCGGTGTTCTCGGGGTCGGGCTCGTCGTCCTTCTTGTCGGGGATGGCGGTGAGGAGGGCGGCCTTGGTGGGGCCGGTGCATTCGAGGCGGGCGTACTCGGTGTCGATGCCCGCGAGGCCGTCGAGCAGGTACTGGGGGGCGAAGGCGATGTCGATGTCGTCGCCGTCGAGGTGGGCGCCGACGCTCTCGTTGGCGCGGGCGGAGTCGCCGGTGGCGGCGCGGATGCGGACCTCGTCGGCGGTGAAGGCCAGCCGGATGGGCGTGCCGCGCTCGGTGACGAGGGCGGCGCGCTTGATCGCCTCGACGAAGGGGGCCACGCGGATCTCGGCGACCGACGTCCAGGTGCCGGTGAGGCGGGAACGGTAGTTGATGTACTGGTCGTCGAGGAGCCGGCTGGTCATGCTGCGGCCGCCGCCGGAGATGCCGATCAGGGTGTCGGCGGTGCCGCCGAGGCCGATGGAGACGTCCGCGCCGCGCTTGATCGCCTTGGCGGTGTCGGCGAGGGTGCGGGCGGGGACGACGACCCCCGCGGTGAAGTCGGGCTCCGCGGGGGACCAGGTCAGCTCGCGGGCCGCGATGCGGTACCGGTCGGTGCAGGCGAGCCACATCGTGTCGCCCTCGATGTCGATCCGGACGCCGGTGAGCATGGGCAGGGTGTCGTCGCGTCCGGCCGCCGGGGTGACCTGCGCGACGGCGGCGGCGAACAGGTCGCCGGGGACGGTGCCGGCGACGGCGGGCGGCTCGGGGAGGGTGGGGTAGTCCTCGACGGGGAGCGTCAGGAGGCCGAACTCGGCGGGCCCGCAGCGGACGACGACCTCGGAGCCCTTGGTGAAGACCTCCACGGGCTGGTTCGGGAGGTTGCGCACGATGTCGGACAGCAGCCGTCCGGGGACGAGGCCGCGGCCCGGCTCCGCCACGGCCGCCTCGTCGGTGGCGTGGGCGGACACCTCGTAGTCGAACGCGCCGAGGGTGAGCCCGCCCTGCTCGGTGACCTCGATGAGCATGCCCGCGAGAACGGGGAGCGCGGGACGTGCCGGCAGCGTCCGCGCAGCCCACGCCACCGCGTCGGCCAACGTCTGGCGCTCGACTCGGAACTCCACTGCGATCAGCCCTTCTCCGGTTGGACGGCCATCACGAGCACGGTAACCCGCGGCTCCGACAATCCTCCGCGAGGGTCAGAAGAGCGCGTTCTCGGTGGCCCGGACCTTGCGCTCGAAGTCGAGGAGGTAGCGCTTGCGGTCGAGGCCGCCGCCGTAGCCGGTGAGGGAGCCGGTGGAGCCGACGACGCGGTGGCAGGGCACGATGACGCCGACCGGGTTGCGCCCGTTGGCGAGGCCGACCGCGCGGGACGCGGACGGGCTGCCGATCTCGGTGGCGAGTTCGCCATAGGTGACGGTCTCCCCGTAGGGGATCTCCTGGAGGGCGGCCCAGACGCGCGCCTGGAAGGGCGTCCCGCGGAGGCGGAGCGGCAGCTCGAACTCGGTCAGGTCGCCTGCGAAGTACGCGGAGAGTTGCGCGGCGACGGTGGCGAAGGGTTCGTCTTCGGGGTCGCCTGGGGCGCCGAAGGTCTCCTGGGCTGGACGGTGCCGCTGCATCTCCATGTAGAGCCCGGACAGGGCGCCGTCGGTGGCGACCAAGGTGAGCGGACCTACGACGCTCTCTATGACGACGTGCGTTGTTTCCACAGCGGTTCCTTCAGTTCGCGGGGAGCAGGTTGATGGCGTGGTCGAGGGTGGCCCACAGGTACTGGACGGAGTAGGCGCGCCATGGCCGCCATTGTGCGGCGCGTCGGGTGAGGGCCGCAGGTGTGGCGGGAAGTTCGAGTGCCGCTGCTGCCGCCCTGATGCCGAGGTCGCCGGGGATGAACGCGTCCGGGTCACCGAGGGCTCGCATGGCGATGGTCTCGACGGTCCACGGGCCGAAGCCGGGCAGGGCGGACAAGCGCGCGCGGGCCTCGTCCCAGTCGCTCCCTACGCCGAGGTCGATCTCCCCCTTGGCGAGGGCGTCGACAAGGGTCGTGAGGGTGGTGCGGCGGGTCTTGGGGAAGGCGAGGGAATCCGGGTCGAGTTCGGCAAGGGCGGCGGGGGTCGGGAAGAGGTGCGTCAGCCCGCCGCCCTGGTCGTCGATGGGGTCGCCGTAAGCGGTGACCAGGCGCGCCGCGTGGGTGCGGGCCGCGGCCGTCGAGACCTGCTGGCCCAGGACGGCGCGGACGGCGAACTCGGGGGCGTCCACGGTGCGGGGCACACGGCGCCCGGGGGCCTTGTCCACGAGCGGCGCGAGGACGGGGTCGGTGCGGAGGAGGTCGTCCACGGCGACGGGATCGGCGTCCAGGTCGAGCATCCAGCGGCAGCGGCTGATCGCGATGGGGAGGTCGCGCAGGTCGCTGAGGCTGAGCGTGCAGGCGACGTGGTCCGGCCGGGGCCGCAGGGTGGCGATGCCGTGCCCGTGGGGCAGCCGCATGGCGCGGCGGAACGCGCCGTCCCGCCACTCCTCGACGCCCGGGACGGCGGTGGCGGCGAGGTGCCCGAACAGGTTGTCCGGGCACAGCGGGGCCCGGAACGGCAGCCGCAGCGACAGCGCACCGGCCCCGGCAGGCGGATGTCCCTTCGCGACACGGTCGCGCAGGGCGGACGGGGTGAGCGCGAAAACCTTGCGGACGGTGTCGTTGAAGGCGCGGATGCTGGCGAATCCCGCCGCGAAGGCAACGTCCCCCATGGGGAGGGCTGTCGTCTCGATGAGGAGCCGTGCCGTCTGCGCGCGCTGGGCTCGTGCCAGGGCGAGTGGGCCCGCGCCTAGTTCGGCGTTGAGCTGGCGCTCTATCTGCCGCGTGCTGTAGCCGAGCCGTGCCGCGAGGCCGGGAACGCCTTCTCGGTCGACGACGCCGTCGGCGATGAGGCGCATGGCCCGAGCGACGAGGTCCGCGCGGTGGTTCCATTCGGGGGAGCCAGGGGACGTGTCGGGACGGCAACGTTTGCAAGCCCGGAACCCGGCCTGCTGGGCGGCGGCAGCGCTCGGGTAGAAGCGCATGTTCTCCGGCTTGGGCGGGACCACGGGGCAGCTTGGACGGCAGTAGATCCCGGTGGTCACGACCCCGCCGAAGAACCATCCATCGAAGCGGGCGTCCTTCGCCTGGAAGGCCCGCACGCACCTTTCCACGTCCTCGTGCATGCCTCCAGCATCACCGATGGTCAGGGGTCTTCACTGGCAGGAATCCGACATCATCGTCGCGGCCCGGGTCACCGGCCGCGCGGGCATGACCTCCCAGGTAATCGATCTTCCGCCGCGGGCCCGGCACCGTAGAGGTCATCGGGGCGACGAACCCGAAGAACCAGATGGGAGTCATGACATGAGCGATGTGCAGCAGCGGGTCGAGCGCTACCTGGCCGTGTGGAACGAGACCGACCCGGCCGCCCGGCGCGCAGCGATCGACGAGCTGTGGACGGAGAGCCCCGTCTACGTGGACCCGCTCGGCGTGGCGGAGGGGCGCGACGCGATCGACGCGTTCGTCGGAGCCGCCCAGCAGCAGTTCCCCGGCCTGGTGTTCCGTGCGGCGGGGACGGTGGACGCCCACCACAACGTGGCTCGTTTCACCTGGGAACTCGGTCCGGAGGGCGGCGAGGCGATCGTGGTCGGCTTCGACGTGGCGACGTTCGACGACGAGGGCCGCTTCGACCGGGTCACCGGGTTCCTCGACAAGGTTCCGGCCTGACCTGGCCTTCCGGTCTGTGTCGCAAGAGGGGGGCAGCGTGCCGGACGCCCGTGACGTCCGGCACGCAGGCTCAGAGTTGCCGTAGCGCTCCCCCGTCCACGGCCCATTCGGCGCCGGTGACTTGGGCGGCCAGCGGTGACAGCAGGAAAGTGATGACCCGTGCGACGTCCTGGGGCGTGCCAAGGCGTCCGGTGGGGAGCCGCCGTTCGTCCTGGACGAATCGTTGGATCGCCTCCTCCACCGGTAGGCCGTACTGGTCGGCGAGCTGGTCGGCGAACCCTCCGGGCTCGTCCCACAGCCGCGTGCGGGTCGGGCCAGGCGCGACGACGTTGGAGCGGATCCCGCATCGCCCGAACTCCCCCGCCAGCGTCTTGGACACTGACAGGAGCGCCGTCTTGGACGCCGCATAGTCGACCAGTGGCGTATCGGGAAAACGGGCGGCCTCGCTGGAGACGTGCACGATGCTCCCTGCCCCCTGGTCGATGAGCGCGGGCAGCGCGGCACGGGCCATGCGCACGGCGGCGTGCAGGTTCAGCTCGAACGTCGCGTGCCATTGGGCGTCGGTGACGTCGAGGAACCCGATCCGGGATTCGAGGGCGCCCGCGTTGTTGACGAGGCCGTCCAGGCGTCCGTGCCGTTCCAGCGCGACGTCCACGACGTGCTGCGCGGCGTCGGGCCGGGTGAGGTCGGCGGCCACGTCGACGGGGGAGCGGGCCACCCGCACGACCCGGGCCCCCTCGCGGGCCAGGAGGGCGGCGGTCGCCTCGCCGATCCCGGCGGACGCGCCGGTCACGATGTAGACCCTGCCTTCGAGTTCGAGATCCACGGCGGTCCCCTACGAGCGGCGCAGGAACGCGCCGGCGAGGGCCGCTCCCGCGAGGACGACGGCGACGTTCACGGCCGTCGCCGTGCGGACGCCGCCGAGGACGGACGCGTTCGCGGTGGCCACCGCGCTCATCACCGGGATGCCGAGGGTGATCGCGACCTGCTGCGTCATCGTGGCGAGCCCGGTCGCGAGGCCCTGCTCGCGGTCCGGCAGCCCGGACGTCGCGATCCCCATGAAGGCGACGATCGCGACGAGGTTCCCGAACCCCCCGACGGCGGTGGCGGCGAGCAGCAGGCCGAGGGCGCCGCGCGACTCCCCGAGGCCCAGCAGCGCGGCGGTGGCGGCGGCCTGCAGCACGAGGCCGGACACGAGCGTCGCCCGGCCGCCGAACCGTCCCATGAGGCGGGGCGCGGCGACACCCCCGGCGAACGTCCCGGCGCCGAGGACGCCGAGCGCCAGCCCGGTCGCCAGCGGCGAGAAGCCCAGGACCTTCTGGAGGTAGAGGGTCATCAGGAACACCAGCGACGTCTCCGTGGCGAACGCGACGAACCCGCCCACGTTGCCCCAGGTGACGGTGCGGCGGGTGAGGACGTCCAGCGGCGCGAGCGGGGCCGGGGACCGCCGCTCGACCAGGATGAACGCGGTGAGCAGGACCGCGGCGGCGGCCAGCGCGCCGAGCGCTGCCGGGAAGCCCCAGCCGGCCGACCCGGCGGACGTGATCCCGTAGACGAGGGCGAGGAGGCCGCCGGTCACGGTGACCGCGCCGGGAACGTCCAGCCTCGCCCGGTCCCGGGACCGGCTCTCCGCGACCACGGCGGGCGTGACCGCGAAGATCAGCACCGCGACCGGCACGTTGACGAGGAAGGCCCAGCGCCAGCTCAGCAGGTCGGTCAGCAGGCCGCCGAGGATCGCGCCGACGGTGAACCCGGCCGACATCAGCGCGCCGCTGAGCCCGAGCGCCCGGGTCCGCAGCGGCCCCTCCGGGAAGGACGTGGTGAGCAGCGACAGCGCGGCCGGGGTGGCGATCGCCGTGGCGAGGCCCTGGAGGACGCGTCCGGTGAGCAGCAGCGCCGGTGAGGTGGCCAGCCCGCCGACCAGGGAGCCTCCGGCCAGGAGCGCCATCCCCGCGAGCAGCATCCGGCGCCGGCCGGACAGATCGGCCACGCGGCCGAACAGCAGCGTGAATCCGGCGGCGGGGAGGGCGAACGCCGTGGCGATCCACTGGAGTTCGTCCAGCCCGAAGCCCAGTCCTCTGCCGACGACGGGCATCGCCACGTTCAGGATGGAGAAGTCGATGGCGAGCATGAACTGCGCGCCGAGCAGGAGGGTCAGTACCAGCTTGTGCCGTGACGTCATCCGCTCTGGGGGAGCGGACACTGCGGTAGTGAGTGCGGTCATGGCAGAGACCCTCGCTGCGCTGGGCGCGCTTACCCAGTCCCCGCTCGTTCGTACTACTCCCAGTAGCAGGCTCAGGCACTGGGAGGGAGAGCCAACCTGGCTCCCTGGCGTGACGGCCATCCGGGACCCGTCTCCCTAGGCTCAGCAGCGTTCAGCTGGATCGACCAGGAGGCTTCAGTGCGTGGCAAAGTTCTCGCCCTCGCCCTAGCAGCGGTCAGCGTGACCGCCCTCAGCGCATGCGACGTGGCATTCGCTTCCACCTACGAGGACGACGCCACGCTGAAGGGCAAAATCACCGCTGTGCGACTGGACCAGATCGGGTCCGGCGGCGTGACGCTGCACGGCGGGTCGTCCAAGACGACCCTGCACCGCGAGGTCAAGTACCGAGGTGACAGGCCCGGCGGGCCCACGCACCAGATCGAGAACGGCGTCCTCACCCTGCGCGGCTGCGGCTCCCGCTGCTCGGTGAGCTACACGGTCGAACTCCCGGCCGGCCTTCCCGTGTCCGGCGGCACCTCGAACGGCTCCATCACCCTGTCCAAGGTGGGCAAGGTGGACGTGACCACGGATTCGGGCTCCATCCGCCTGGACGGGGCCACAGGGCCGATCAAGGTCAGAACGGACAACGGCGAGATCCGGGGGAGCGGCCTCAAGGGCGGCATCGACGCCGAGACGGACAACGGCGACGTCACCCTGACCCCCGGTTCGCCGCAGAACGTCCGCGCGAAGACGGACAACGGCGAGGTCACGGTCACCATGCCCGCGGGGCGCTACCGCGTGAGCACGCACACCGGCGACGGAGACCGGCGGCTCGGCATTCCGAACGACCCGTCCGCGGAGTACCGGCTCGACGTCAGCACCAGCAACGGTGACATCACCACCAGGACCGCCTGACCCGTCGGTCCTCGCGCGAGGCGGCCCCGGATAGCCTCGGCCGCATGGCGCGCAACGGCGAACTCGGCGAGTTCCTCAAGTCGCGGAGGGCGCGGCTCCGTCCCGACGACGCCGGCCTGCCCTCCTACGGGACGCGGCGGCGCGTCCCGGGCCTGCGGCGCGAGGAGCTGGCGCAGCTCGCCGGGGTCAGCGTCGCGTACTACATCAGGCTGGAGCAGGGCACGGCCGACGGCGTGTCCACCGAGGTCCTGGACGCGATCTCGCGGGCGCTGCGGCTGGACGGCGACGAGCACGCCCACCTGCACCGGCTCGCTCACCCGCCGCGCCGCGCGCCCCTCACCGCGCCTCCGCGCCTGCGGGCCCCGCTGCAGCACCTGCTCGACGCGTTCACGCACGCGCCCGCCTACGTCGTCGGGCACTACACGAACGTGGTCGCGTGGAACCGGCTCACCGCCGCCGTGTTCGTCGACCTGGCGAACGTCCCGCCGGACGAGCGGACCTGGTCGCACCAGATCCACCTGAACCCCGACTACAAGGCCCGGCTCGGCGGCAATTGGCCGGCGGTGGCCCGCCGCAACGCGGCCTACCTGCGCTTCCGCTCCGGCCAGGACCCGGACGACCCGCACCTGCGCGCGGTCATCGACTGCCTGCGGGAGCGGAGCCCGGAGTTCGGCCGCCTGTGGTCGGCGCACCACGTCACGGACCTGACGAACGGCGAGGCCCGCATCGACCATCCCGAGGTGGGACGGCTCGTCCTGCCGTTCGAGACCCTGCACCTGCCCGGCGACCCCGACCTCAGCCGCCTCATGCTCTACGCGGCCGAACCGGGCTCGCCGTCAGAGGCGGCGCTGCACAGGCTGGCCGAGACGTCCGCGCACCTCTCCAGCGCCGACCTCGCCTGAGGGCGGGCCCGCGGCCGACTCACTCGGCGGCCTTGCGGAAGTGGGCGTCGCGGTCGGCGGTGGCGAGGGCGGTGTTGACCACGGCGATCACCGCGAAGGCGACGGCCGCCGCGGTGTGGCCGACGCCGTGGAAGGCGAGCGCGCCGGCGCCGAACACGGCGGCCTTCACCAGCAGCACGAGCGGCAGCGGGATCTTGAAGCGGGCCCGTGGCGCGGCGAACATGCCCCACAGGACGATCGCGGCCGCGGGCGCACCGAGCCCGAGGACGATGTTGACCAGAACGTTCCCGCCCGTCGTGAAGCCCCACCAGGCGAGGGCGGCGATGGCGGCGAGTTCCAGCAGGAAGGCGAGGCCTTCGTTGGCGGCATGCAAGGCCCCAGGTAGACGCACGCCGATACGGTACTCCTGTGGACGAGATCTCCTGGCAGGAGGGCGGCCGGGACCATCGCGTCCGCTGGCGGTCGGAGAGCGGCGCCCCGCCGCCCCGACGCATCGTGGTCGCCGACGACGAGACGCGCGCGGACGACGCCTATCGCCTGGCGTGCGAAGGCACCGCGCTTCTGTGGCGCGGTGACTTCCAGAACGCGCGGCAGCTTCTCAAGGCCATGGCACGCCGGATCGACCGTCCCCCACGGCGGCGCAAGAACAAGCCCGAACCGGACCGCGCGCAGGCGTTCCACCTGTACCGGCAGGCACGCGCCCAGCGCGCGCGGACGCTCGGCATGCTGCTCATACCGTTCGCCCCCGGTCACGTGATTCCGCTACGGCGGGCCCCGGACGTCCAGGACGCCTGCGCGGAGGCCTACGGGCCGGACGACCAGCCCTACATCACCTCACTGCGAGAGCTGCTCGGCCTGATCGGCGCCCACGAATGGCGCGAGAAGGGCGTCTCGATCCCGGCGCTTGGCGGCGACCGTATACACCCCCACTACGGCGTCTTCTCGCCGGTCAGAGGCGAGTACGTAGACCTGGTGGGCGAGGCACCGCTACCGCCGACGAAAACGGCTTTCGACATAGGAACCGGTACGGGCGTCCTGGCAGCGGTACTGGCACGTCGTGGCATAGAGCACGTCGTCGCCACCGACCAGGACCCGCGCGCGCTGGCCTGCGCCCAGGAGAACGTGGAGCGGCTAAGTGTGAACGTCGAGGTCGTGCAAGCCGACCTCTTCCCGGACGGACGCGCCGGTCTGGCCGTCTGCAACCCTCCCTGGGTTCCCGGCAAGCCCAGCACCCCGCTGGAGCACGCCGTCTACGATCCGGGCAGCCGGATGCTGCGCGGCTTCCTGTCCGGGCTCGCCGACCACCTCGAACCGGGCGGGGAAGGCTGGCTGATCCTTTCCGACCTGGCCGAGCACCTGGGCCTCCGCACGCGGGACGAGCTCCTGGAGATGATCGCCTCGTCCGGCCTGCGGGTCGCGGGCAGGCTCGACACCGCGCCGCGCCACCCGCGCGCCGCCGATCCCGACGACCCCCTCCACGCGGCCCGCGCCGCCGAGACCACGTCCCTGTGGCGGCTCACCGCCGGGTGACGCCGGTCAGCGGTGGCTGCGGTGCGCGGTCTCCGGGCCGATGACGCGCAGCAGGTCGAGGGACTCGATGCTGCCGGTGCCGGGCGGCGGTGTGAACACGAAGAGCCGCTGGTCCTCGGCCGGGGTCAGCAGCGCCTCGGTGTCGAACTCGATGAAGCCGACCTCCGGGTGGACGACCTTCAGCCGGCTGGTGCGCTCGACGGCGACCTCGTGCCGTTCCCAGACTCGGGTGAACTCGTCGCTGGCCGCGTGCAGCCGTTCGACCAGGGCGGACGCGGCCGCGTCGTTGCCCCGCCGCGCGACGGCCGCCCGCAGCTGGGCGACGTGTCGGCGGCCGTGCGGCTCATGCTCCTCCTCCGGGTACGCCTCCCGGACGAACGGGTCGGTGAACCACCGCCACACGATGTTCCGGTTGGGCTCCTCCACCGTGCAGACGCATCCGAAAAGGGCCTCGGCCAGCGCGTTCTGCGCCAGGAGGTCCCCGAGGTCGCCGATGATCTGTGCCGGCGTCTCGTGCAGCCGGTCCAGCAGGTACAGCATGCTCGGCCGGACGTACTCGCCCGCGAACGGCCCGGCGGGCGGGCGGTGCCCGGCGAGGACGTACAGGTGGTCGCGCTCGTCGATCGTGAGCCGCAGCGCGCGGGCGAGCGCGCCGAGCAGCTGCGTGGACGGCTGCGGGCTGCGGGCCTGCTCAAGGCGCATGTAGTAGTCCGCCGACATGCCGGCGAGCTGCGACACCTCCTCGCGGCGCAGCCCCGGGGTGCGGCGCCGGGGGCCCGCCGCCAGCCCGACCTCCTGAGGGCGCAGCCGCTCGCGGGAGCGGCGGAGGAAGTCGGCGAGCTCCTTGCGGTCCATCTCCATGCCCCCATGATTCCGCTCCGTCCGGAATGCCCGTAGAGCTGAGACTGGGACCGGTTGTCCTAGCCAGAACCGTCCGATTCTCATCGCGGCCCGGCCTTGCGAGCGTTGACGGCGTCCAGCGACACCACTGAGAAGGACGACCGCCATGCCGAAGGTCACAGTTGGAAACGCCACCGTCCCCTACCGCGTCGAGGGCTCCGGGCCCGCGCTCGTCCTCGTGCACGGCGTCGGGCCCGGCTCGGCCATGTGGGACCAGATGCTCGACCGGTTCACCGATCACCGCACCGTCGTCCTGCCCGACCTCTCCGGCAGCGACCCCGCCCGCGACGACGGCTCCCCGCTCACCATCGAGGGGCTCGGCGCGGAGGTCAACGCCGTGATCGAGGAGGCCGGCACGGGCCCCGCCGACGTGGTCGGGTTCTCGCTCGGCGCCCCGACCG
>NZ_JBEZJP010000174.1:0-14987 GCF_040653175.1 Actinomadura sp. NPDC048032 | reverse complement strand
ACCGTGAAGAGCCCGAGCTGGGCCCAGACGCTGGCGACCAACGCGACGGCCAACCCCGGCTTCCAGGGCACCTACTCCGGCGCCGGTGTTCGTTTTGTCAGGGAGCGCCCGTAGGGTCGGCGCATGTCGCGGCGGCGTTTCGAACAGGCCATGCAGCAGATGCGGACGAGGGAGCCGCGGGTCCGGGAGGACGCGTTCGACTTCCTGCGCGAGCACGCCGACGCCTACGTCGGCGAGCTGATCGCGGAGTTCGCGGCGGAGCGCGACGACCCCGGCCTGCGGTGCTGGCTGCTCGAACTGATCGCCGAGGCCCGCGCGCCGGAGGCCCTGGAGGTGTTCCGCGCCCAGCTGGAGAGCCCCGACGAGTCGCTGCGGTTCTGGGCGGTCCGCGGGCTGGAGATGCTCGACACCCGCGAGGCCGACGAGATCCTCGACGAGGCGCACGCCGGCGGCTGGCTCTTCTAGCCCCGGCGCCGGGCACGCCGCCGGGGCGCGGGGGCACGGCCCCCGCGCCCCCGAGGGTCACTTCAGACGGGCCTCGATCGCCTCGATGATCCGCGGGCGCATCTCGGCGGCGCGGATGACGGCGTCGACCGAGCCGACCTCCACCGCGCGCCGGATGTCGTGCACGCGGTCGAACTCGGCGGCCACCTCGCCGAGCTTCTCGGTGCGGACCGTCGCGCGCAGCTCGTCCAGCTCCGCCGTCAGCGCGGCGCGGCCCGGCCCCGAGGACGCCGCGACGCGGCCCTCCAGGTCCCGCACCCGCGGGTCGGCGGCCGTCCGGGCGTTGACGTCGGCGGCGAACACCACCGCGGCGGCCGGGGCGCCGCCGAGCACCGACGCGAACGAGCCCTCCAGCGCGAGCACGGTCATGTTCGGGTTCAGCGCCTTGGAGAACACCACGAACGCGCCGCCGTGGTACCGGGAGATCACGCAGAACACGATCGGGCCGCGGAAGTTGACGATCGCCCGGCCGATCTCGGCCCCGTACTCCAGCTGGAGCTGCCGCATCGACTCCGGCGAGCCGTCGAAGCCCGACAGGTTCGCCAGCACCACCAGCGGCCGGTTGCCGCTGGCCGCGTTGATCGCCCGCGCGGCCTTCTTGGACGACTTCGGGAACAGCGTGCCGGCGGTGTAGGCGTCCGGACCGTCGGTGGGCGGGAAGCCGCGCCGCGGCACCGACTGCGACTCGATGCCGAGCAGGCACACCGGCATGCCGCCGAGGTGCACGTCCTGCACCACCGCGGTCTCGGCGTCGGCCATGCCCGCCCAGCGTTCCAGCACCGGGTGGTCCTGGTCGGACAGCGCCCGCATCACGGTCCGGATGTCGAACGGCTTCTTGCGGTCCGGGTTCGCCTCGGCGGAGAAGATCTCGCCGACCGTGGTGAACTCGCTGCCCTCCAGGACGTGCGGGAAGGCGGAGACGTCCCGGTCGACGGGGTCGGTCGTGCCGGCATTGCGCGGCCCCGGCTCACCGGGCGCGACGTAGGTGTGGTCGTAGTGCGACATCAGGATGTCCCGCGCGGCGACGAGGTTCGGCGCCCAGTACTGCGCCTGCCCGTTCGGGCCCATCACCCGGTCGTAGCCGCCGATGCCGAAGTTGTCCTCGGCCGAGACACCGCCGGAGAAGTCGAGCGCCTGCTTGCCGGTGAGCACCATCGCCGAGTCCGGCGTCATGATCAGCACGCCCTTGGTGTGCATGAGCATCGTCGCCTCGGCGTTCCAGTACGGCTGGGCGCCGACGTTGATGCCCGCGACGACGACGTTGATCTCGCCGCCGTCCTGGGTGAACTCGACGATCCGCTTGAGCGCCGCGGCCACCCAGTCCATGTTCTCCGTGCCCGACTCCATGGAGATCCGGGCGCCCGAGGACAGCGCGTACCACTCCAGCGGCACCCGCATCCGCTCGGCCAGGTCCAGCGCGGCGATCACGCGGCGGCACTCGGCCTCCGACAGCGCCCCGAGCGACTTGGTCGGGTCGCCGAGCAGCACGACCCGGGTGACGCCCTGCGGGTGCCGCCGCGTCCGCTTCGAGACGACGCCCGCGACGATCGCCGCGGTGTTGCGCCCCTTCGGCCGGTCCACCGGGACCAGGACGTTCGCGTCGTCGAGGTCGTGCTCGACGAAGTCGCCGAGCAGGCCGGTCAGCTCGTACGGGTACACGGTGTTGCGGCTGCTCGCCCGCAGCACCTTCTGCCGGTAGCCGTCGAGCGGCTCGACCGGCGCGTCCGACGGCGCGCCGACGGTCAACCGGGTGCCGCCCGTGGCGTCGAAGGCGACCCGGACGGCGATCTTGACCGGCTCGCCCGTCCGCGGGTCGCGCTGCCGCGCGATGAGCAGGACCTCCTCCAGCCCGGCCCCCGCCGCCGCCGGCAGCATGCGGCCCGCCAGCCGCTGCAGCTCGGCGCGGGTGAGGTCGCTCGTCGGCCAGACGTAGATCACGATGCGGTTGGTGGGGAACCGCTTCTTGGACGGCCGCCGCGCCTGCGCCCTGCGGATCGAGTCCAGGCAGGTGGCGAGGGTGTACTCGGCCGTCGGCAGGGAGCGCAGCTTCCCGTCGCCGTCGCGCAGCGCGGTCAGGTCGCGCACCTGCGCGAACGCGACGAGCCGGTCGTCGGACGGGTTGTCGCGCGCCACGCACTGGAAGAGGTAGACCTCCTCGTCCGAGGACGGCAGCCGGGTCAGGTCGAACTTGTGCAGCCGCTCCATCTGCATCCGCTGCGCGATGAACGGGTGCAGGCCGCGGATCAGCCGCTCCTCGGCCATGCCCCCTGCGGGGGGACGACTCCCCACACCCCCCGGATCGCTCCGCTCATCCGTCCCGCCGCCCTCCGCCGGGCGGAACGTGAAGTGGTGGTGCATCACCGCGCCGCTGCTGCCCGCGACCGTCGCGGTGATCCTGCGGATCCGCGGCGGCAGCGGGTGCGCGTTGACGACCTCCTGCAGCGCGGCGGCCATCGCGTCGAAGTCCTCGGGCTGCCGCTCCCAGGACAGGTAGATGTCGGCGTCGACGTCGTCGCCGCCGTCCGCCAGCTCCGCGAGCCCGCGCAGCGCGGCGCCGAGCGCGTCGAAGCGCACCGCCGAGGAGACCAGGCGCGAGCCCGCGTGCTCGGCGACCACGAACGAGCAGCCGCCCGCCTCCCGGGTGTGCAGGCCCGTGAGGCCCTTGTTCCCGTAGTACCGCCGGGTGAGCACCTCCAGCATCACCGCGTTGTCGCCGTTGCCGCGCACGAGCCGCTGGCCGAGCAGCCGCACCAGCGGCTCGGTGCTGCGCACCATCTCGGCGATCAGCTCGTCGCGCTCCGGCGCGTCCGGGTGCGCGTCCAGGTGCCGCAGGTTGCGGCGGACGCGGGCGTAGACGGCGGCGCGGTTGCGGCGCAGCAGCGGCTGGGCGAACCAGGCGAACACCACGCCGCACGCGAGGTCGTAGACCACGGGGAACCGGACCTGCGTCGCGGCCACCAGCCGCTCCAGCGCCAGGCCGGCGGACTCGCGCAGCGCCTCGTCCGGCGGCGGCTCGCCCAGCCACTCGCGCAGCAGCGTCGCGACGACCGAGGCGTCGGCGGACGCCCGCTGCTGGGCCAGGAAGATCCGGAAGACCGCCGCCTCAAGCTCGGGGGAGCGCTCCAGGTCGGTGACGCCGTAGTGGCCGAGCGCCTTGGCGAGCTTGGCCTGGAACGCCTGGGGCAGCCCGGCCCGCTCGACGTCCAGGCTCTGCAGGTAGGTGTGGAAGTACTCGCGGGCGCTGTGCACGTGGCCGCCGTCGGTGCCGTCGCCGCCCGCCGGGCGGTTGCGGCTCAGCTCGGCGAGGTCGGCGAACACGTCGATGAGCCCGAGCTCCTCGGCCACCGGCCGGTGCCCGTCGGCGGCGGCGGCGCGGCGCGCGGCGAGGTAGCCGTCCAGGGCCCGGCGCTCGTCGTGCGGGTCGACGTCGAAGCCGAGCAGCAGGCTGCGCAGGTCCTCCTGGCCGCGGGCCGCGCGCTCGCGCGCCGGGACGGCGCCCGGCGCGGCGGGCAGATCGAGCTCGACGGCGCCGGTCGCCGCGACGTCCGCGGCCTCGGCCTCGTCGGCGAGCGGCTCCAGCCGCAGCAGCGGCGCCCCCGTCTCCACCTGGCTGCCGACGGAGACGACGCACTCCTTCAGCCGCGCCTTGAACGGCGCCCGCAGCACCGTCTCCATCTTCATGCTCTCCAGGACCAGCACCGGCGCGCCCGCCTCGACCTCGGCGCCGACCTCCAGGGGCGTGGCGACGACCAGCGCCGGCGCGGGCGAGCGGACGACGCCGCCCTCGTCGCGGCTGACCCGGTGCGCAACCCCGTCCACCTCGACGAAGTGGACCGGGCCGTGGGTGCCGGTGAGCAGGCGGTACCGGGAGCCGTTGACGGTGATCTGGCCGAGGTGCCGGTCGAAGCGTTCGAGTTCGACGTCGGCGGTGCGGACCTCGCCGCCCGTCTCGACGGCGACGCGGAACCGGTCCGCGCCGACCCGGGCCACCCGCACCCGGTAGCCGGCGCCGCGCAGCTTGAGGTCCAGCGGCCGGCCGCTCTCGTGCCGCGCCTGCGGGCGCCCGCCGGACGCCGTGGACAGCAGCCGCCGCCGCTCGGCGCCCTCCGCCTCCTCGTAGGCCTCGATGGCGGCGGCGGCGAGCGCTACGGCGGAGTGCCGGTGGGTGACGAGGCCGCCCTCGGCGCGGACGCGGTCGATCCAGCCGGTGTCGGCGCTCGCGTCGATCACTTCGGGCCGGTCGAGCAGGTCGAGCACGAAGCTCTTGTTCGTCGCGCCGCCCTCGATGATCACGGTGGTCTGGGTCATCGCGCGGCGCAGCCGGCCGAGCGCCTCGTCGCGGTCGCGGCCGTAGGCGATGATCTTGGCGATCATCGAGTCGAAGTCGGCGGGGATCGTGTCGCCCTCGCTGACGCCGGTGTCCACCCGGATGCCCGGCCCGGCGGGCAGGTCCAGCCGGACGATGCGGCCCGGCGAGGGGGCGAAGTCGCGGTCGGGGTCCTCGGCGTTCAGCCGCGCCTCGACCGCGTGCCCGCGCTCCACCGGCGGAGCGCCGTCGAGCCGTCCGCCGGAGGCCACGTGCAGCTGCGCCTTGACCAGGTCGAACCCGGTGGTGGACTCGGTGATCGGGTGCTCGACCTGGAGGCGGGTGTTGACCTCCAGGAACGCGAACATCCGGTCGCCGGGGTGGTACAGGAACTCGACGGTCGCCGCGCCGCGGTACCCGACCGCGACGGCGAGCCGCTCGGCCGACGCCTTCAGCTCGGCGGTCTGCTCGGCGCCGAGCACCGGCGACGCCGACTCCTCGATGATCTTCTGGTTGCGGCGCTGCACCGAGCAGTCGCGCACGCCGAGCGCCCACGCGCTCTCGCCGTCGGCGATCACCTGGACCTCGACGTGCCGGGCGCCGGTGACGAGGCGCTCCAGGAACACGACGCCGCTGCCGAAGGCCCGCGCCGCCTCCTGGCTGGTGCGCTCGTAGGCGTCCGCCAGCTCGGCCGCGCTGGTGATCACTCGGATGCCGCGGCCGCCGCCGCCCGCGGTCGCCTTCAGCATCAGCGGGTAGCCGATGCGCTCCGCCGCCGCGATCGCCTCGTCCAGGGTCTCGACCGCGCCGCGGCTCCACGGCGCGACCGGCACGCCGACCTCCTCGGCGATCAGCTTCGCGCCGATCTTGTCGCCGAGCCGGCGCATGGCCTCCGCGCTCGGCCCGACGAACGCCACCCCGATCCGGTCGCACAGCTCCGCGAACGCCGGGTCCTCCGCGACGAAGCCCCAGCCGACCCACGCGGCGTCGGCGCCGGTCTCCACCAGCGCGCGCTCCAGGACCTCCAGGTCCAGGTACGGCCGGGCGGACGCGGGGCCGAGGTCGTAGGCCAGGTCGGCCTCGCGGACGAAGGTGGCCGTCCGGTCGACATCGGTGTACAGGGCGACGGTCTCGATCCGCGTCCCGCTCTCCGCGGCGATGTCCCGTACGGCGTGGATGAGCCGCATGGCGGCCTCACCCCGGTTCACGATGGCGACACGACTGAACACCCGACCGAGCCCTCCTGTTAGACGGTGCGCGCTTCCTGGCGGTGCGCGCTGTCTGGCGATGCGCGTTGTTGGACGACGTGCGGCGCCGGGACGCGGCGCACCCGGACACACTCACCTTTCCGCCCGGAGGGCGAAGGCGCCATGCCGCCGACAACGCACGCTGCGCCGCTGTAGTTGTAGGAAACCTGCAAAACCGGTCGCCCCCGCCGCACGCGCGAAAGGATCAGGATACGGAAACCGGCTCCGGTTCCCGGCGAGGCCCGGAGCGGGCCGGTCGGCTGCCGAAGCCCGACAGGATCGCCTCCAGCAGCGGCAGCGCGCGGCCCGCCCTCTTCGCGCGGATGACCAGGTCCCACGCGGGCTCGAACTTCTTCCATCCTCCGGCGTAGGCGACGTGCCGGGTCCTGCCGCGCAGCGTCGGCTTGGTGGAGGCGCCGCGCAGGATCGAACCCCAGCGGTAGAAGTCGCGGTAGGCGCGCCAGTAGCCGTCCTCAAGCTGCTGCGCGGTCATCCTGGCGGGCTTGAAGACGACCGTGCGGGTGTCGTACCGGTCCCAGTCGGAGTGCAGGAGGCGGTCGGCCTTGGCCATCCGGTCGTAGAGGCGGGTCCCCGGATAGGGGGTCAGGATGTGGAAAGTGGCCGTCTCGATCCCCTGGCCGATCGCCCACTCGACGGTGCGGTCGAACACCGACGGGTCGTCCTCGTCCATCCCGAACACGAAACTGCCGTTGACCATCACGCCGTTGTCGCGCAGCCGGCGGACCACCGCGCCGTAGTCGCGGTCGATGTTCTGCCACTTGCGCTGCTCGGTGAGGTTCCCGGCGTTGACGGTCTCGAAGCCGACGAACAGGCTCCGCAGCCCCGACTCGACGGCCTTCTCCAGGAGCCCGGGGTTGAGCACCGCCTTCACCGTCCCGGCCGCCTGCCAGAGCCGCCCCATGCCGCGCATCCCGTCGAACAGCGCGGACGCGAACCGGGCGTTGCCGAACAGGTGGTCGTCCAGGAAGTACAGGTGCCGCCCCGGCAGCCGGTCGATCTCGGCGAGCGCCGCGTCGACCGTCTGGGTGTAGAACGACTTGCCGCCCTCGAAGAACGCCTCCTTGTAGCAGAAGTCGCACACGTGCGGGCAGCCGCGCGACACCACGATCGAGTTCGGGACGAGGTAGCGCTCGCGGGCGATGAGGTCGCGGCGGATGGGCGGCAGCGCCGCGAGCGTCCGCTCGGAGGAGTCGTAGCGTGCCGCCGGGCGGCCGGCGCGCAGGTCGGCGAGGAAGCGGGGCCAGGTGTCCTCGCCGGGCCCGCAGAAGATCGTGTCGGCGTGCCGGGCGGCCTCGTCCGGGAGCGAGGTGACGTGCAGCCCGCCCAGGCACACGTGGACGCCCCGGGCACGGTAGAGGTCGGCGAGCTCGTAGGCCCGCCGCGCGGAGGTGATGTAGACCTGGATCACCACGAGGTCGGGCTCGTCGGAGGTGTCGACCTTCTGCACGTGCTCGTCGGTCACCGTCACCTCGTCGTCCGGGTCGAGGTACCCGGCGAGCGTGGCCAGCCCGAGCGGCGGGAACAGCGAGTACTTGATCGGACGGAAGAAGGGCGAGGTCGCCTCGGTCAGGGCCGGGAGGATCATCTTCACGCGCATGTCTCATTGGACGCCTCCCCGCCGCCGCGGTGGCGTCCGCCGTGTGCGGATCGTGTGGAGATCCCGTGTGGGCGGAGCCCCGGGGCCAGGGTGAGGGTGACGGCCACCGACGCGGCGGCCATGATCGCCATGGCGGCGGCGGGCGAGGTCGCCTGGGCGGCGCCGCCCGCCAGCGCCGCCCCGGCGCCCTGCATGGTGAGCATCCCGGACGAGTGCAGCCCCAGGGCGTGCCCGTGCATGCGGACCGGGGTCAGCGCCATGAGGCGCTCCTGCAGCAGCAGCGTCGACCCGTACCCGACGGAGGCCAGCAGGACGGCGGCCGCGCCGACCGGGAGCGGCGGGTCGACGGCGAACAGCAGGTAGGGGCCCGCCAGCAGGAGCAGCAGGGGCGGGCTCAGCCGCTCGCGCAGGCGGCGGGGGACGAACCGGCCCGCGGCGGTGTCGCCGGCCAGCATGCCGACGGCCGCCGCGGCGAGCAGCAGCCCCGCGTGCCGCGGCGAGTAGGGGACGAAGAGGGCCTCGCAGCCGACGATCAGGCCGTTCGGCACCCACATCGCGAGGTAGGCGTACCGGCGCGGACCCGAGGAGAGCAGCCGCACCGTGGTCCGCCAGGTCTCGCCGAGGCTCGGATGCCCGGCGGCCCGGGGCGGCCGGCGGCCCAGGCCGGTGACCGCCACCACGGCGGTGAGAAGGTAGAGCGCGGCCCCGGTGAGCAGGGCGCCCCGGGGCGAGAGCGCGACCACGAGGACGCCGCCGACCGCGAAGCCGCCGATCTGCGTCGTCCCCGCCGCCATGTTCAGCACGGAGCGCCCGAGGAGGTACCCCTCGTCCGGCAGGATCTCGCTCAGGAGGCCGTAGCAGACGCCGCTCCGCAGCGAGGCGACCAGCCCGAGCCCCGCCACGACGGCGAGGAGCGCCGCCGGCGGAAGGCCGGGAACCGTCAGGACGGCCGTCCCCGCGCCGAACAGCAGAGCCATGCAGGCGAGCGCGGTCCTCGGCGGCAGGCGGTCGGCGGCCGACAGCAGCGTCAGCGCGCCCGCCATCTGGGCGAACGAGCCGCCGAACATGCTCAGCGCCGACAGCAGCGGCGAGCGGGTCGACTCGTACACCAGCGTGCCGAGCGCCAGGCCGCTGACCGTCTGCGCGGACTCCTGGACCGTGAACGACGTGAGGAGCGGCGTGTACTCCGGAGCGCGGAAGAGATCCCGATACGTGCGCATGCCCGCCAGGTTCGGGGCCGCCGCCGGAGGGCCGGTAGAGTTTCGCGAGGAGGCGAAACGTGAGCCTGTGGCAGGTCAACGCCGACACCCTCGCGAGCGGCCGCTTCGCCATCTCCGCCCTGGCGGAGACCACCGCCTGCGTGAAGCTCCTGGAGAAGGGCGCCGCCGCGCATCCGGGGGAGCGGTCTTGGCTCGACGCCCACCTGCCCGCCTACCGCCGGATGCTGCGGCGCGACCCGGTCACCGCCGCGCTGCTGGACGCCGCCCTCGGCGCCAGGACCAGGTGGAGCGCCGACTTCCTGACGCCGCCGCACCCGGGCGTGGGCTCGCCGCCGTTCCAGGAGGAGCTCGACACCGTCCGCCGGACTCCGCCCGAGCGGGCCTACGCCGACCTGGAGGTCTCGTCCGGCGGCCCGCTGCCCGCCGCGCTGCGCCGCCCCGACGCGCCCGAGCGGATCGCCGGCCTGCTGGAGTGGGTGTGGACGCACGCCGTCGAGCCGGACTGGGAGCGCCGCCGCCGCGTCGTCGAGGCCGACGCCGTCGCGCGCGCCGGGCAGCTGGGCAAGGGCGGATGGGCCGCGGCCCTGGACGACATGCGCCCCGGGATGCGCTGGCTCGGCGACGGCCGCCTCCAGATCGACGTCCTCGACTTCCCGCCGCGCGACATCTCCGGTGCCCGGCTGCTCTTCGTCCCGGTCACGCCCCGGACGGGATGGGTGGCCTGGCAGGAGCCGGACCCCGACCGGTACGCGATCGTCTACCCCTGCTCGGCCCCGCTGGCCGGCGCGGGCGAGGCCGCCGTCCCCGAAGCGCTCGAACGCCTCCTCGGCCCGGGACGCGCTCGCGTCCTCGTCCTGCTCGCCACGCCGCTGAGCACCACGCAGCTCGTGGCGCTGACCGGCCAGGGGCTCGGCTCGGTCGGCCGCCACCTCCGGGTCCTCTTCGACGCCCGCCTGGTCGACCGCCGCCGCGCCGGCCGCTCCGTCCTCTACTACCGGACGGCCACCGGCGACGCACTCGTGGACGGCGTCCGGCCCCCGCACGCCCCCGCGGTCACCGCTGGGGCAGTTCCTGGTCCTGGTCCTCGTTCTTGACGGTCTCGGCCGAAGCGCCGGTGAGGTGGTCCAGCGTCCCCGTGATGTCCAGGAGCCGGTCGAGCTGCGCGCTCCGGCCGGTCAGCGCGAGGTGGACGCCGGCCGCGGACGTCCGGCGGTGCACCATCAGCAGTGCGGCCAGGCCGGCCGAGTCGCACATGCCCATCCCGCCGCAGGCGAGCTCCAGCTCGCGGACGTCCGGGTTGTCCTCCATCTGCGTCCGGACGGTGGCCACCAGCCTGTCGGCGGTGTGAAAGTCCAGATCACCCTCAATCTCGATCCGCAGCGAGCGCGCCCCGGAAAGGGTGGCGACCACGCGCAGCGGAGTATCGGGAACAAAGGCGGTCATCAGGGTTCCTCCGTGGATGCCCCGGCCTTCAGGCCAGGGAGAAAACGGACTCCTAGGGAGCAGGGTTGGAAAGCTAGGACGTTTCGGTGTCCGCGAAGTCGGCGGGCTCCGCGGCTGCTAGAACGTGGTGCATGGCGCGGCAGGTCAGGCGGGCATTCAAGTACCGCTTCTATCCCACCGGTGAGCAGGCGGCCGAGTTGTCGCGCACGTTCGGGTGCGTGCGGCTGGTGTATAACATGGCGCTGGAGGAGCGCACCCGGGCCTGGCATGACGAGCGGCGCCGAACCGGGATCACTTCGCTGGTGACCCTGTCGACCGGGGAGAAGATCGCCAACCCCCGGCACGAGCGCCGCGACCGCGCCCGCCTCGCGAAGGCGCAGCGGGAGCTGTCGCGCAAGGCCCCGGGTTCGGCGAACCGGGACAAGGCCCGCCGCAAGGTCGCCCGCGTGCACGCCCGGATCGCCGATCGGCGCCGCGACTTCCTGCACAAGCTGTCGACCCGTCTCGTCCGTGAGAACCAAACGGTCGTGATCGAGGACCTCACCGTCGCCAACCTGCTCAAGAACCACAGACTCGCCCGCGCCATCTCGGATACGGCGTGGGCGGCGCTCCGCACGATGCTGGAGTACAAGTGCGCCTGGTACGGCCGCGACCTGGTCGTGGTCGACCGCTGGTTCCCCTCCTCCAAGTTGTGCGGAACCTGCGGCACGGTGCGCGCGAAGCTGCCGCTGGACGTCCGCGAATGGACGTGCGGTTGCGGAGCCGTGCATGACCGCGACGTGAACGCCGCGCGCAACATCCTGGCCGCCGGGCTGGCGGTGACCGCCTGTGGAGACGGTGTAAGACCTCAACGGGACGCCTCCCGGACGGGGCGGTCGTCGGCGAAGCAGGAAACCCAGCGGGCGATCGCTGGAACCTCCCGCCCATAGGCAGAGGAGGAAGTCAAGAATTCCTTCCTTCGGCGGCGGCATCGTCGGTGGCCGGCGGGGGGTGCTGGAGGGTGTCGCAGGCGCGGGAGAGCAGGTCCGCGGCCCGGGGGTAGTCGACGAGCTGCTCGGCCAGCAGCTCCAGACCCGGCAGGAGGCTCCGGGCGGGCACGCCGCGTGCGGAGAGGATGCCCGCCGTCCAGCCGATGAAGCCGGTGAACAGGTCCGGGTCGTCCACGTAGAGGGCGGTGCCGAGGAAGTCGACGATGTGGGCGATGTCCTCGGCGGTGTGGCGGAGCTGCTGGTCGGTGTAGTCCGCCATCGCCGGGAAGCGTTTCGGCAGCTCGGTCATCACGTGCCGCACGAGCCCGCGCGCGGACCGGCTGATCTGCGTGTACTCCTGGTCGGCCAGGTGCGGCAGGTCGTCGATGACCTGGTGGACGGGCGGCGGCTTGCGCAGCGGCCCCTCCGCCAGCCGGTCGGCCGCGGAGCGGGCGTCGGCGGCCCAGCCGTCGGCGCCGAGCAGAGCGGCGTACCGGCCGTCCGGCCCGTACGCGGCGCCGCCCACCAGGACGGGGGTGCCGGTCGCCTGGCACGCGGTGATGGCGGCGTGCGCGGACGGCAGCCGCGTGGCGATCGAGGACGACAGCGCCACCACGGCCGGGTTCGTCCGGTGCACGTGGGCGATCAGATGCGCGGTCGGCACCTGGGCGCCGAGGTAGTCGACCCGCCAGCCGCGCAGCCGCAGCACCTCGGCCAGGATCCGCGCGGGCAGCGCGTGCCACTCGCCGTCGATGCACGCGACCGCCACCCGGCCGCGCGACCCCTCGCCGCGGCGCGCCGGCGACTCGCGGACGGCCGGATGGTGCGCCAGCGCCGCGATCGTCCGCTCGTTGATCGCCGTCGCGGTGTGCTCCTGGGCGACGGTGAGCCGGTTCGCCGCCCACTCCCGGCCCACCCGGGCCTGGAGCGGCGCGATGATCTCCAGGAGGATGGTCTCGGCGTCCGTTCCGCGGTCGAGCGCGGTCGTGACGGCGTCGGCGGCGGCGTACTCGTCGCCGGCGATGACGGCGTCCCAGAGTCCGTCCGCCCACCCGTCGGATCCGGGGGGAGCCGCGGGAGTCCGTGCGGTCGCGGTCACGCGGTGAACCTCCCCGGCCCCTGCCCTCCTACGGCGCTCAGGTGGAAGCGCCGGGGAGCGGTGATGGCGACCACGGCCATGTCGTCGTGCTTGCCGCCGCCCACCCATTCCGCGGCGAGCATGTGCACCCGTTCCACGAGGGCCTCCGGGGGCATGCCGCCGCAGCGGGCGAGCTCGGCGCTCAGCCGCTCGTCGCCGAACATCTCGTCGCCCAGCGGGCCGCCGAAGGCCTCGGTGATGCCGTCGGTGTAGAGCAGGCACGTGTCGCCCGGCTCCAGCAGCACGGTGGCGGACCTGGAGGTGATCTTGTCCAGCACGCCGATCAGCGAGCCGCCGGTGTCGGGGGTCTCGACCTGGCCGCCGGCCCGCACGATCAGCGGGCGGGTGTGGCCCGCGCTCGTGAGGCGCAGCCGCACGTGACTGCCCTCCCGCCGGATCGAGGCCAGCACGAGGGTCACGAAGCGGGTGGACTCGCTGCTCAGCAGCGTCCCGTTCAGCAGCTCCAGCACGCGCCTGTGGTCCTCGGCCAGCGGGAGCAGCGCCTGCAGCGTGTTGCGGATCTTGCCGGTGAGCACGGCGGCCTCCAGGCCCTTGCCGCACACGTCGCCCAGCACGACCATCGACTCCTGCTTCGCGTCGGAGCTCTCGGCCGCCGGGTGCAGGTCGTAGAAGTCCCCTCCGACGCGCTCTCCGGCGCCGGACGGCCGGTAGCGGGCCGCCAGCTCCACCTCGTCGAGGTGCTGGGTGCGCGGCGGCAGCAGCTCGCGCATCAGCGTCTCGGTGATGGACGCCTGCTCGGCGTACACGCGGGCGGCCGACATCGCCGCGCCGGCGCGGGCCGCGAACAGGCGCGCGATCAACTCCTCGCCCTCGGAGAAGGCGCGCTGCCCGCCGCGCCGGAGCAGCACCAGCGCCCCCGCGGGCACGCCGTGCCCCGGAAGCGCGGTCACCACCATCGCGCCGAGACCGCCGAGGTCGGCGCGGAGGATCCAGGGAGGCGCGCCCATCGGGTCGAGCCAGCGGGACGGCATCGGCGGGAAGCCCTGCATCGCCTCCGCGAGGCCCGGGACCTCCGAGGGGTCCACCACGAGCTCCTGATGGTCCACCTGGCCGTCGGGGCCGCAGTAGGAGACGGGGTAGGCGCGCCCGGAACCGGGCGCGATCACCAGTGCGGCGTCGGCGAGGTGCCGCGCCGCCAGCTGGACCGTCACCTCCATGCAGCGTTCCAGGTTCAGCGACGCCAGCAGCTGGCTGGACGCCTCCGCCAGGAAGGCGGTGCGTTCGCGCTCGTCGGCGAGTTCCCGTTCCAGGCGCCGGTGCTCGGTGACGTCGAACAGCCACCAGACCGTCCCGGCCGGGGGGCCCGGCGGAGTGCCGGGATCGTCGTGGGCCTCGTCGGGCACGCCGTGGGCCTCGTAGGCGCGGTCGCCGATCGGACCGTGCGCGACCGGCCGAGGGGCGCCGGGGTGCGACAGTTCGGCCGCGGTCATCTCGGGGAGGGGATCGATGGCCAGTGCGTGGTGGGCCTCGGCCAGCCAGGCCGGTGCCGCGTCGTCCAGGACGGCGCCCGGGATCATGCCGAGCAGCAGGCGCGCCGCGTCGTTGAGCCGCGTGACGGTACCGCTCGGGTTCACCGCGAGCGCGGGGTACGGGCCGGGCCCCAGCGCGGGGTCGAGAACGCGCCGAGTGCCGTCGATGCCTTGAGTCAGTTCCATCACGTCGCAGCCTGCGGCGGGACCACTTCCTTCCTCAGCTGAGCCGCCAAACGAGGATCTTGTCCTCGCCACCACCCTAACCGCAACAAGACAGTTGCCGGAAGGCAAAGATTCGTTCCATCTTGTCCGCGGACCCTGTCCGGCGGGAGGACGACCAGCTCAGCGGCATGATCGGAGGCCCGTGACCGGCGCCTCATGAATGCTCTCCGCGTTCCGGGGTAGCCTCGGCCCAACGGGAGGTTGAGTCTGGTGATGGACGCGGTGCACGACGGAAATGATACGTCGCTTCGGCTGTGGCACGACTCTCAAGACCGACTCCGAATAGGCGTCGAGAACCGCGACACCTGCATTCTCTTCAGGGTGGAAGGTGAAATCGATTACCTGACGGCCGATGCCTTCCGGGAACATGTCCTTTCTCACTCGGAGGCCGTGGGGCGGATCGTCCTGGACCTCCAGGACGTGAGGTTCTGCGATTCCTCCGGACTGGGGGCGCTGGTGGGCGTGTGGAAGACCGTCACGGCCCGGCAGGGCCGGCTGGTCCTCAGCCGCCCGAGCCCGGTGTGCCAGCGGATCCTGCAACGCACGGGCCTCGACGCGCACATGCTGATCAGCCCGACGCTGCGGCACGCGCTGGCCAGGATCGTCGACGGTCAGGGCGGCGTGCGGCCCTCGCCGCTGGTGCCCAACGCGCGCCAGGACGCCTCCTGAAAGGAGCCGGCCGGCGAGCGCGCCGCATATCTCGATCGAGACATATCCCTGTCGTTCCGGGCACCGGAACCCGTCTGTAAAGGCGCTGCCCGCCCCGGCTGGCCGGGGAGCTGCGGCAGGCGATCTACATGCAGCGCGCCCGGTACGGGCCGACCGCGC
>NZ_JBEZJP010000173.1:0-15019 GCF_040653175.1 Actinomadura sp. NPDC048032 | reverse complement strand
GGTTGCGCAGGACGGCGCCGACGGACGAGGCGACGAGCTGGCTGAGGGTGGCGGACAGGAACGCGACCACGATGGCGAGCAGCGCCTGCTGCGCCCCGCCGGTAGAAAGCGAACGTGCTGAACGACGCTGGAAAGAGGGCCGCCGCCGGGACGGCGGCCGCCGCGGTCACCCTCGCCGTCGCCGGGGCCGCCGCCGCACTGGGGAGGCCCGCGGACGCCGCCCCCGCCCCCCGTCCCGAGCCGAGGCCCGCCGGTCTCGCGTGGAAGTCCTGCCCCGCCAAGGATCCGGTGGAGGGCACCCGGCTCAAGGGCCTGCAGTGCGCGTCCGTCCGGGTGCCGCTCGACTACGCGGACCCGGCCGGCAGGCAGATCACCCTGGAGATCAGCCGCGCCCGGCACACCGCGCCGAGGTCCAAGGGCGTGGTGCTGCTCAACCGGGGCGGCCCCGGCGCGCACGGGCGCGACCTGGCCCGGTTCTTCGCCGACTCGCTGCCGAAGGGGGTCGCCGCGTCCTACGACTGGATCGGCTTCGACCCGCGCGGCGTCGGCGCCAGCAGGCCCGAGCTGATCTGCGACCCCGGCTACCAGAGCCCCGGCCGCGCCCGCCCCGACACGGTCCCCGCGAGCGCGGCGGAGGAGGAGGCGTGGAAGGCGCGGGCGCGGCACTACGCCGGCGACTGCGCCCGCCGGTACGGCGCGATCCTTCCTCACATGGGCACCGCCGACGGGGCGCGCGACATGGACGCCGTCCGCGCCGCCCTCGGCCAGCAGAAGATCAGCTACTTCGCGTACTCGTACGGGACGTACCTCGGCGCGGTGTACGCCACGATGTACCCGCAGCGGGTCCGCCGCATGGTGCTCGACAGCGTCGTCCGGCCGAGCGGGGTCTGGTACGGCGACAACCTCGACCAGAACGTCGCCTTCGAGAAGCGCATCCACGCGTACTTCGCCTGGATCGCCCGCCACCACACGACCTACCGGCTCGGCGACTCCGGGCGGAAGGTCGCCGCCGCCTACGCCAGGGTGCGCGCGGCGCTCAAGGCCAAGCCGATCGGCGGGCGGATCGGGCCCTCCGAACTCGACGAGGCGTTCCTCGCCGACGGGTACGGCGACTACAACTGGGCCGGGCACGCGAGGGCGCTGTCGGCCTACGCCGTCCGGCACGACCCGGGGCCGCTGCGCAAGGTGTGGCAGCCGCCGTCACGGCTCGACCAGAACAACTACACGGTCTACAACGCCGTCCAGTGCCGGGACGCGGCCTGGCCGCGCGACTGGGGGCGCTGGCACGCCGACAGCGAGCGCCTCTACCGCCGCGGCTACCGTTTCGAGACCTGGAGCAACACCTGGTACAACGCGCCCTGCGCCTTCTGGGGGGTTCCGGGCGGGCCGCAGCCGCGGGTCGGGGGCGGCTCCGCGCTGCCGCCGATCCTGATGGTGCAGGCCACCGAGGACGCCGCGACCCCGTATCCGGGCGCGCTGGAGATGCACCGCCGGTTCCCGACGTCCAGGCTGCTCGTCCAGGTCGGCGGGCGCAACCACGGCGTCTCGCTCTCCGGCGACAGGTGCGTCGACGGGGCCGTCGCCGCCTACCTCGGCGGCGGGGCGCTGCCCGCGAACCGGCCGGGGCCGGACCGCAAGTGCGCGGCCGGGCCCGAACCCGTCGTGGCCAAGGCGGGCAGGGCGGAGCACGCGGCCGCGCACCGGTGACCACTTCCCGGACGAGGCCGTGACGGAGGCCGTGGAGGTGTGCGGCCCCTGGACGGCATAGGCTTGTCCACGTGGAGCTTTCAGTGGTGAGGGCCGGGGGCCGGTAGCCGTGCGGATGCTGGGCTCGATGCCGGTGCGCGTGCTGGACGACAGGTACCGCGCGGAGGCCCTCGCGATCCTGGACGCCGACCCGGTGTCCAACGTCTTCGTGAGCTCCCGCGTACACGCCGCGGGACTCGATCCGCGCCGCCTCGGCGCCCAGATGTGGGGCTACCTGCGGGACGGCAGGCTCGTCTCGCTGTGCTACTCGGGCGCCAACCTCATCCCGGTCGCGGCCGGGCCGGAGGCCGTCCGGGCGTTCGCCGAGCGGGCCCAGGCGCAGGGACGGCGCTGCTCGTCCATCGTCGGGCCCGTCGGCGCGGTCGGAGAGCTGTGGGAGATCCTCGCGCCGTACTGGGGGCCGCCGCGGGCCGTCCGCGCCGCCCAGCCGGTGATGGCGACCTCCTCCGTCCCCGACGTGCCCGCCGACCCCGGCGTGCGCCGGGTCCGGATGGAGGAGTTCGACATCGTCTACCCGGCCTGCGTGGCGATGTTCACCGAAGAGGTCGGGGTGTCGCCCAACGCCGGTGACGGGGGCGTGCTCTACCGGGCCCGCGTCGCCGAGCTGATCCGCGACGGCCGCGCCTTCGCCCGCATCGAGGACGGCCGCGTCATGTTCAAGGCCGAGATCGGCGCCGTCACCCCGCGCGCCTGCCAGGTGCAGGGCGTGTGGGTGCCTCCCGACCTGCGGGGGCAGGGCCGGTCGGAGACGGGGATGTCCGCGGTGGTGCGGGAGGCGCTGCACGGCGTCGCGCCGACCGTCTCGCTGTACGTCAACGACTACAACACCCGCGCGCGGGCGGCGTACCGCCGGGTCGGATTCACCGAACTGGGCTCTTTTATGTCGGTTCTCTTCTGATTGTCATTGCGTGCCTGATATGACCCGGTACCTGAATCGATCTTCCGGGCCGGGTACCATCCCGCCGTGGAGTTCGCCGGGGCGTTGCGGCAGGCGATCCAGTCGAGCGGGCTGACCCTGGAGCGGATCCGTCACCGGCTCGGCCGGCGCGGGCTCACGGTCAGCGTGGCCACCCTGAGCTACTGGCAGCGGGGCCGCAGCCGGCCGCGCTCGCGCACCGTGGTCGTCGCGCTGGAGGAGATCCTGCAGGTGCCGTCCGGCGCCCTCATCGAGCTGCTGGAGGATCCCGCGCCGAGCGCCGCGCCCGTCCGGGGCACGTCCGCGCGCGGGGGCGTCCCCGGCGGGCCGAACGGGACGGAGCGGGGCCGCGGCGTCCGCGACCTGTGGCCGGACGCCGAGCGCTACGCCTGCCTCGTCGGGCAGCTCGACCGCTCCGGCGACCACCGGCTCGAACGGCTCAGCGTCCACGACGTGTACCGGCTGGACGAGGCGCGCCGGTTCTGGACGCTGTCGGTGCGCACCGTCCTGCGGGCGGCCGGCGACGACATCGACCGCGTGGTCTGCGTCCACCAGACAGGTGACGGCGACCTTCCCGGCGTGGTGGACGGCGACGCGGCCGGGCTCCTGGACGTGCGGTACTGCCGCCCCGGCCGGATCCGCGCCGAGGGCGGGCTGGTCGCGTTCGAGCTGGTCTTCGACAGGGTGCTGGCGACGGGGGACACCGCGGTCATCGAGTACGAGCTGGGCCCGATCGGGCTCCCCGCGCCCGACAGCTACGACCGGCGCTTCTCCCACCCCGTCCACGACTATCTGGCGCTCGTCCGGTTCGACGGCGACCGGCTGCCCGCCCGCTGCTACGGCTTCACGGCCGAGAGTTCCACGTCCCCGCGCCGGCGGCTCGGCGAGTTGTGGATCGGCACCTCGGGAAGCGCGAACCTCGCGGCCGGAACCGTGCGGCGCGGGATCGTGGGCATCGAGTGGGAATGGCATTAACACCGGAAGGCAAGGCCGCCTACGGCGACGCGTCCTACAGCGTTGTCCGCGCCTGGCTCGTCTCCAACGCCGTCAGCGGCGTGATCCGCGGCAACCCGGCCGGACGCCGAACCGCCTGCTCGACAAGCGCGGCCTCTGACCGGCTTCCGGGCCCGTCCCGCGCCGGCTGGCCCGGACCCGCCGCGCCGGGATCCGGTGCCGCGGCACACCCGGATTGGTACCCGATTCGGCGGAGGACGGGCCCGATGGTTGTGACACTTTGCCTGTTGGCATCGGGGCCGGGGAGCCTTACAGTGAGCGCGGAAGTGGCAATTGCGGTAGTCAAGGCCGTTTTGCGGGGGCCGGCCGGAGCCGATCCGGAGGCCGAGCATGCAGAGTGTCGCAGAGGACGATCTTCTCCAGATCCTCCAGTACGGGCCGTTCAACGTCGCCCTGCACGCCGCCATCCAGGCGCGCGGCCTGAGCCTCGACTCCCTGCGGCGCCGCCTGGAGGAGCAGGGCATCGCGGTCAGCCTGTCCACGCTGAGCTACTGGCAGCGCGGCCGGACCCGTCCCGAGCGCGCCGACTCGCTGCGCGCCGTCCGCGGCCTGGAGACCATCCTCGAACTGCCGCGGCACTCCCTGCTGACGCTGCTCAGGCCGACCACCGACCGTCCCGCCGGACCCTGGCTGCCGGTCGAGGAGCTGTGCCCCGAGCCCGGCGTCCGCGACCTCCTTGACGAGATCGGCGACCGCGGCGAGCGGCAGCTCACCGGGCTCAGCCTGCACGACCAGTACCTCATCGGGCGGCGCCGCGAACTGCGCGAGGTCCGCGTCCGCGCGGTGTTCCAGGCCCAGCAGCGCGGCGTGGACCGCTGGATCGCCGTGTACCACCACCCGCAGGGCGTGCTGCCCTCGTCCCGCACCGTGCGCGGCTGCCGGTTCGGCCGCGTCCGGATGGACGAGACGAGCGGCCTCATCGCCGCCGAGCTGCTGTTCGACCGGGCGCTCGGGCGCGGCGAGACCTACCTGCTGGAGTACGGCTTCGGGTTCGAGGAGACCGGTCCGCCCGTGACCGAGGAGGGGCGCGGCTTCCGCACCCCGCAGCACGAGTACCTCATCGAGGTCCGCTTCCATCCGGCGGCGCTGCCCGCCCGCTGCTACCGGACGTGGCGGCCCGACGGGCACACCGCGCTGAAGGACTCCGCCGACCTGCGGTTGTCCAGCTACCAGAGCGTCCACTTCATCGAGTTCGGGATGGCCGCCGGTTTCCACGGCATCCGCTGGGAGTGGACCTGAGCCGCGGCGGACCCGGCCGCTACCGCACGAGCAGGTCGAGAAGGCGGTCGAGCTCGGCCGCCGGATCCCCGGTGAGCCCCGCGTGCACCGGACCCGGCTGCACGATCGTGCTGCGCGGCGCGGTCAGCCACCGGAACCGCGCGCCCGGGGCCTCCCCGGCGGCCTGGCCCGCGCGCTCCCCGCCGCAGCACACCGCGTCGACCGCGGTGAGCGCGGACCGGACGCCCGCGAGGTCGAGCGAGGGGTCCAGGGCGAGCAGGCGCCGCTCGTCCAGGTGCGTGCGGCATCCGAGGTAGTCGAGGGCGCGGCAGTACACGACCACGCCGACGTTCATGGACTCGCCCCGCTCGACGCGCGGGACGACGCGCAGCGCGGCGTACTCGAACACCGTCGGCTCGGCCGCCGTCCTGATGTTGGTCGTCCTGCCGGCGGTCACGAGGCGCCCCCGAGCCAGCCGGGACGGTTCTGGCCGCGCCGCGCGGAGGTGTCCGGACGGTGGGAGCTGACGTCGAGGGCGGGCAGCCACTCGCGCGGCTTCCCGGCGCGCGGCAGCAGGATGTCGAGGTAGGCGTCGCGGAGCGCCCGCGGGCCGGCGAAGCCGGGCTCGCCCTCCAGCCAGTGGTCCGGGACGAGGCCGGCGACCTCGCGCAGCAGCCCCTCGGTGATCTTCGGGGCGAGTTCGGCCTCGGCCTCCTCCAGCCGGGTCGCGTACGGGGTCAGCACGTGGTCGTCCACGTCGTAGGGGCCGGAGAACAGCCGGGCCGCGTTCGGCCACGCGTGGTGGAAGATGAGGCTCGCGCCGTGGTCGATGAGCCACACGTCGCCGTGCCACACGAGCATGTTGGGGTTGCGCCAGCTGCGGTCGACGTTGCCGATGAACGCGTCGAACCACAGCACCCGGGACGCGAAGCCGGGGTCGGGGCTCCAGCCGAGCGGGTCGAAGCCGAGCGACCCGGGCAGGAAGTCGACGCCGAGGTTCCAGCCGGGGCTGGCCTTCAGCAGGTCCTGCACGTCGGGGTCGGGCTCGTGCCGCCCGATCGCCGGGTCCAGGTCGATGAGCACCTGCTCGGGCACCCGGAGGCCGAGCCGGCGCGCCAGCTCACCGGCGATCACCTCGGCGATCAGCGCCTTGCGGCCCTGCCCGGCCCCGTGGAACTTCATGACGTAGGTGCCGAGGTCGTCGGCCTCGACGACGCCCGGGAGCGATCCGCCCTCGCGGAGCGGCGTCACGTAGCGGATGGCGGTCACATGTGGCAACACGTCGCAACGCTATCGGCTGGGGCGGCGGCCGGGATAATCGATCGCATGGGCGTTGAGCTGGTCGACCTGTCGGTGCCGATCGTGACGGGCATGCCGGTCTATCCGGGCGATCCCGAGGTGGAGGCCGTCCCGGCCCTCACGGTCGCGGACGCCGGGGTGAACGTGCTGCGGCTGCACCTGGGGTCGCAGACCGGCACGCACGTCGACGCCCCGTTCCACATCGACGACGCGCTGCCGAGGCTGGACGAGCTGCCGCTGGAGCGCTTCACCGGTCCGGCCGTGGTGATGGACGTCCGGGGCCTCCCGCCTCGCGCGCCGATACCGCCCGGCGCCGTCCCGCCGGGGCTCGCGCCGGGTGACGTCCTGCTCATCGCGACCGGCTGGTCGCGGCACTGGGGGACCGGGGCCTACCTGGCCCACCCCTATCCGGCGCCCGAGACCGCGGAGGCCATCGTCGCCGCGGGCGTGAGGACGGTGGGCATCGACGCGCTCAGCGTGGACCGGACCCCGCCGCCCGGCTCGGACGACTTCTCGCTCGCCGCCCACCGCGTCCTCTGCGGCGCCGGAGCCGTGATCGCCGAGAACCTGACCGGTCTCGGACGTCTCGCCGACGCCCAGGCGGCGGGCTGCGCGATCGAGGTCTCCCTCTTCCCGCTGGCCCTGGCGGGTGCGGACGGCGCCCCCGTCCGCGCGGTCGCGCGCGTCGACGACCGCGCCGTCCTCGTCTGAGGGCCGGGGCGCGGGCCGTCCGGCCATACTGGGCACCGCCGACGGGAGGACGTGGACATGCGGGTGGAAGTGGACATGCGGGTGGAATGGGCGACCGACCAGGGCAGCCCCGAGCGGCCCAACGAGGACTTCGTGGCGGCGGCCGCCGGGGCGGTCGTGGTGCTCGACGGGTGCGGGCTGCCGCTCGGCACCGACCTCGGCTGCGTGCACGGGACCGCCTGGTACTCCCGCTCGCTCGGAACCCGGCTGCTGGCCCGGATGTTGGACGGGCTCGGCCCGCAGGCCGGCCCGCCGGTGGGGCCGCCCGGGGGCGCGCACCGGCCGGGGGCCCGGCCGCTGGTCGCGCGGCTCGCCGGGGCGATCGCGGACGTGGCGGCCGCGCACCGGGCGACCTGCGACCTGCGGGTTCCGACGACGCCGGCGGCGACCGTGCTCGCCCTGCGGCTGCGGGGCGACCTGGTCGACTACCTGGTGCTGGCCGACTCGACCGTCCTGCTCGACGGCCGCGACGGCCTGCGGGAGATCACCGGCGGGCGGTACTACGCCGCCGCGGACCCGGCCGTGGCCGACGCCGCGATCACCGGCACGGTGCCGGCCGCCGACCTGCGGCGCGCGTTCCTGCTGACCGACGGCGCGACGCGGCTCGCCGACCTGTTCGGCGTCACCGACTGGGCCGGGCTGGCGGCGCTGGCCGTGGACCCGGGGCCCGCGGGGCTGATCGAGCGGACGCGGGAGGCCGAGCGCACCGACCCGGGAGCCGTCCGGTGGCCGCGCCACAAGGTCCACGACGACGCGACCGCGGCCGTCTGCGAGCTCGGCTGACCCGGCCGGAAGCAATCGCTTGGTCGTGTCGTAGGGTGCGGGGAGCCGTGGGAAAGGACGTGCCATGCGCCTCGGCATCACGATGTTCGCGACCGACCTGACCATGGCGCCGCACGAGCTGGCCCGGGAGGCGGAGGCGCGCGGGTTCGCCTCGCTCTACCTCCCCGAGCACACCCATATCCCCGTGTCCCGCGCCACCCCGGCGCCGACGGGCGCCGCGACCCTGCCCGAGGAGTACTCCCGCACGCTCGACCCGCTGGTGTCGCTCGCCGCGGCGGCCGTGACGACCGAGCGGATCGTCCTCGGCACCGGCGTCCTGCTGCCCGCCCAGCGCGAGCCGATCGTCACCGCCAAGGCCGTCGCCACCCTCGACCGGCTGGCGCCCGGCCGGATCGCGCTCGGCGTCGGCTACGGGTGGAACGCCGAGGAGGGCGCCGACCACGGCGTCCCGTGGAAGCGGCGGCGCGCGGTGGCGCGCGAGCACGTCCTCGCCATGCGCGCCCTCTGGACGGACGAGGAGGCGTCCTTCGAGGGGGAGTTCGTCGGATTCGCGCCGAGCCGGGCGTGGCCGAAGCCGTCCCGCCGCGTCCCCGTGCTGCTCGGCGGCGCCCCCGGCCCGACGCTGTTCGCGCACATCGCCGAGTACGGGGACGGGTGGATGCCGATCGGCGGCGCGGGCGTCCGGGAGGCCCTGCCCGCCCTGCGCCGCGCCTGCGAGGACGCGGGGCGCGATCCGGTGCCCGTGATCCCCTTCGGGACGCTGCCCACCCCCGGCAAGCTCGACCACTACGCCTCGCTCGGGATCGAGGAGGTCGTGCTGCGCGTGCCCGCGGGCGACCGCGACGCCGTCCTGCCGGTGCTGGACGGCTACGCCCGCTCCCACCTGTGAGCCGGCGGACCGCCGTCCATCAGCGGATCATGCGATAGCAGAAGAAGGTCGGGAACCGGTAGTACTGGCCCTTGCCGGCCTTCACCGCGCCGAGGATGAGGAACACCCACCCGCCGATCAGCAGCTCCAGGTAGGGGAGGAGGAACAGGGCGAGGAACGCGGGCGCGTCCAGCAGGATGGCCGGCGGGACGCAGACCGCCGCCACGGCCACGAGGTGGATCAGCATGGTGAGCTGGTAGTTCATCGACTGCGCCGCGTGGAAGCGGGTGAACGGCGAGGTGTTCTTCTTCACCAGGTAGATGACCAGCGGCGGCAGGAAGCCGATCAGGATGTTCCCGACGTAGGCGAAGATCGCCCAGGTCGTCTCCTCGCCGGGGTTCTGCACGCCCGGACCGTACGGAACGCCGGGAGGGCCGTAGCCGTAGCGCGGGTCGTACGGACCGGCCGACGGCGGGCCGTGAGGCGGGCCCGGCGGCTGCCCCGGTGGCTGGCCGTAGGCGCCGTGGTACGGCGGTGGCTGGCTGGGCGGTGGCTGGTCGTGGGGCGGCTGGTCGTGCGGCGGCTGGTCGGAAGGTGGCGGGGGCTGGTCCGTCACGTGTCGTCCTCTTGTCCTCTTCGGGCGTCCCTCGGGGGATACCGCAGGAATCTATAGGACCCGGGCTCCCCGGCGGGGCGACCGCTGAGCGGGACCCGCGTCCGGACCGCTCTCCGACATATTTTAGAATTTCGTTCGGCCAATGGGGCGATGGGGGGCATGCCCCGCGAGGAGGCTGGAGTGAGCGCGATCCCGATGGAGCGGCCGATGCTGAAGGACGACGAGGCCGCGGCGCTGACGGGCCTGGCCGCCCGCGTGCGCGAGCTGGCCGAGGCCACCGTCCTCACCGGCGCCGACGCGGCCGAGGCCGCCGCGGTGGCGGACGAGATCGCGGCGCTGACCGCCCGGCTCACCGCCGAGCGCCGCGGCGCCCCGCCGTTCGTCACGCCCGGCGAGCGCCGCATGGACCGCCAGATCGCCAACCCCGTCACCGGGCCGCTCAACCCCTTCGCGCCGCCCATCAGCCTGGAGGTGACCTCGGACGGCGTCGTCCGGGGCGAGTTCACGCTCGGCGCCGTCTACGAGGGCCCGCCCTCGTACGTGCACGGCGGCGTCTCCGCGATGGTCCTCGACCAGGCGCTCGGCATGGCGGCGGCCGCCACCGGCACGCCCGGCATGACCGCCACCCTGGAGACGCGCTACCGGCGCCCCACCCCGCTCGGCGTCCCGCTCCAGGTGGAGGCGAAGGCGAGCCGCGTGGAGGGGCGCAAGGTCCACGCGTCCGGGACGATCAGCGCACCGGACGGGCTGGTCACGGTCGAGGCGACCGGGATGTTCATCATGCCGCAGCGGTTCGTCACGTCGGAGTACTGACCGCCGCGCGCTCCTCCACAGGGGCGGGCAGCAGCGCGAGCGCGCCCAGCGTCAGCACCGAGGCCACGATCATGCTGATCGAGATCGCCTGCCAGCCGTAGTCGTGCAGCAGCCACGTCGCGAGCAGCGGCGCGGGGCCGCCCGCGAACACCGAGGCGAGCTGGTACCCGATGCCCGCCCCGCCGTAGCGCAGCCGCGTCGGGAACGTCGAGGCGATCAGCGACGCCTGCGGCCCGTACTGCACGGCGTGCGGGATCTGCGCCACCACCACCGCGACGACGACCAGCGCCGCGACCTCGGTGTTGAGGAGCGCGAAGTACGGGAACGCGAACAGCGCCACGCAGATCGAGCCGGCCGCGTACACCCGCCGCGGTCCGATGCGGTCGCCGAGGTGCCCGGCGGCCGGGATCGTGACGAGCTCCAGCGCGGCCGCCGCCGTCACCGCGCTCAGCGCGAGCCCCTGCGCCATGCCGAGGTGCTTGTGCACGTAGGTGAGCGCGAACGAGGTGAACAGGTAGAACGGCATCTGCTCCGAGCAGCGCAGCAGCGCGCTCAGGAGGATCTCCCGGGGGTGCCGCTTGACGACCTCGACGACCGGGACCCGGGCGACCTCGTCGCGCTTGACGACCTCGGCGAACAGCGGCGTCTCCATCACCCGGATCCGCACCCACAGCCCGATCCCGACGAGGACCAGGCTGAACAGGAACGGGACGCGCCACGCCCAGTTCCGGAACGCCTCGTCCGCCGACAGCGCGATGGCGGTCATCATGCCGGTGCCGAGGATGAGCCCGATCGGGACGCCGAGCTGTGGCAGGCTCGCCATCAGCCCCCGCCGCTTCTGGTCGCCCCATTCCATCGACAGCAGCACCGAGCCGCTCCACTCGCCGCCGACGGCGACGCCCTGCAGGATCCGCAGCGCCACGAGCAGCACGGGCGCGGCCCAGCCGATGGTCTCGGTGCCCGGCAGCACGCCGATCAGCGCGCTCGACACGCCCATCAGCACCAGCGTGACGATCAGCGTCGCCTTCCGGCCGAGCCGGTCGCCCCAGTGCCCGAAGATCGCCGCGCCCACCGGGCGGGCCGCGAAGCCCACCGCGTACGTCGCGAACGCCGACAGCGTGCCCGCGTAGTCGCTCGACTCGGGGAAGAAGACGTCCTTGAAGACGATCGCCGCGGCGGTGTTGTAGAGGAAGAAGTCGTACCACTCGATGGAGGTGCCGATCACGCTCGCCGCGGCGGCCTTGCGGACCTGCGCGCGGCGCTCCTCGGCGTCCGCCGCGCCGGCGCGCCCGGCCTCTCCGGGATCCAGAACCATGGGAGCCGTTGACCTTTCCGACCGCCCCCGCCGGTCCCAGCGATTTGACCCACTGTTTCCCGCTGGGTTCGCCGCCGAAACCGTGGCGGCGCGAAACGGTCGACAATCGGGTGGTTGCCCGCTCAGTACTCGTAGACCTTGACCGTCGGGGCGTGCTCGTACCAGGACGCGATGACCGACGAGGTGCGCTTGTCGGAGAGGAAGTCGACCCGCAGCCAGCCCTCGGTCTGCGTCACGCGCGTCTCGTAGCCGGGGTTCGGCGTGGCCGACACCAGCCGCACCCGGTCCTTCTCGATCGACATCGCGGCGCTCCCGCCGCGCGTCGCGTAGCTGCGCACGTGGTCGGTCGGCTTGGCGGACGAGCCGCCGCCGCTGGGCTTGACGGGCGGCGCCTTCGGGGTCCTGGACGGCGCGGGCCCCTCGTCCTGGCCGGTCGGCGGGCTCGACCGGGCGGTGGGCGACCCGGCGGCGGTCGGCCCCGGCGGCGGGGACGGGCTGGAATGGATCACCGGCCCGGCGATCGGCGGCGGCGCCGACCGGTCCGACACCGCGCTGCGCACGACGCCGCGCACGCCGAGCCAGGAGAGCGCCACCGCGAGCGCGGTCACCCCGGCCCACGGGGCAACATACGACATCGCGCGACGCATGGGCACATGGTGGCATACGGTTCCGCCATGGCGAGTGTGTTGGTGGTCGAGGACGACGCGAACGTCCGGACCGCCTTGATCAGGGAGCTGAGCGCCCGGTCGCACGTCGTGCGCAGCGTCGGGACCGCGATGGACGCGCTGCGCGAGGTCACGCAGTCCCCGCCCGACGTCGTGGTGCTCGACCTCGGGCTGCCCGACCTCGACGGTGCGGAGGTGCTGAAGATGCTGCGCGGCATCTCCGACGTGCCCGTCATCATCGCGACCGCGCGCGACGACGAGCCCGAGATCGTCCGGCTGCTGAACGCGGGCGCCGACGACTACCTCATCAAGCCGTTCTCCATCGAGCACCTCAGCGCCCGGCTCGCCGCGGTGCTGCGCAGGTCGGCGCGGTCCGGGCCCACCGCGGAGCTCAGCGTGGGCGGCCTGCACATCGACCTCGACCGCCGGGAGGCGCGGCTGGACGGCAAGCCGCTGGAGCTGACCCGCCGCGAGTTCGACCTGCTGGCCTACCTCGCCGCGCGCCCCGGCCGGGTCGTCGCGCGGCGCGAGCTTCTCGCCGAGGTGTGGCGGCAGGCCTACGGAGACGACCAGACCATCGACGTCCACCTGTCCTGGCTGCGCCGCAAGCTCGGCGAGACCGCCGCCGCCCCCCGCTACCTGCACACGGTCCGGGGCGTGGGGGTCCGCCTGGCCGACCCGCGCGCATGAGGCGGACGCTCGTCCTGGTGTCGCTCGCCGTCACCTCGATGGTCGCGCTGGCGTTCCTGATCCCGCTCGCCCTCACCGTCCGGGAGATCGCCCGCGACCGCGCGCTGACCACCGCGGAGCGGCAGGCCAGCGCCCTCGGCCCCGTCCTCGTCGTCACCGAGGACCCGGCCGCCCTCGAACGCGCCGTCGCGAGCACCCAGGCGGGCGCCGCCGGGCGGATGACCGTCCACATGCCGGACGGCGGCCTCGTCCCGAAGAACCCCCGCGAGGACGAGGGCGCCCGTCCCGAGCAGCTCACCGAGGCCGGGCGGCGCGGCCGCTCCTACACCGCCCGCGTCGACGGCGGGTACGCGCTCCTCCAGCCGGTGTCGCTGGACGCGGGCCGCACCGCCGTCGTCGAGGTGTTCCTGCCCGACGAGGACCTGTCGCGCGGCGTGTGGAAGGCGTGGCTCGTCATGACCACGGTCGCCGCCGCGCTCGTCGCCGGGTCCGTCGCCGTCGCCGACCGGCTGGGCGCCCGCATGATCCGCTCCACCCGCCGCCTGGCCGAGGCCGCGGGCGCGTTCGGCGACGGCGAGCTGTCGGTGCGGATCGAGCCCGACGGGCCGCCCGAGCTGGTCGAGGCGGGGCTGGCGTTCAACGCGATGGCCGACCACGTCGTCCAGCTGCTGTCGGCCGAGCGGGAGATGGCGGCCGACCTGTCGCACCGGCTCCGCACCCCCCTCGCCGCGCTCCGGCTCAACGTGGAGTCGCTCGGGAACGGGCACGTCGCCGAGCAGACCCGCGAGGCCGTCGACCGGCTCGAACGCGAGGTCGACCAGATCATCCGGACCGTCCGGCGGCCCACCGGCCGGGGCAGCTGCGACGCCTCCAAGGTCCTGCGCGACCGGGTCGCGTTCTGGTCCGTCCTCGCCGAGGACGAGGGGCGCTCCTGCGAGCTGATCGGCGCCGAGGGCCCCGCGCCGCTGCCGGTCCCGGGCACCGAGCTGGCCGCCGCCGTGGACGCGCTGCTCGGCAACATCTTCCGGCACACGGCCGAGGGCACCGGCTTCGTCGTCACCCTCCACCAGGGGCAGGGCGTCACCGGCATCCTCGTCGCCGACGGCGGCCCCGGCATCGCCGACCCGGACGCGGCGCTGAAGCGGGGCAGCAGCGGCGGCGGCTCCACCGGCCTCGGCCTGGACATCGCCCGCCGCGCCGCCGAGGCGACCGGCGGCTACCTGCGCATCCACCGCAGCGTCCTCGGCGGGGCCCAGGTGCAGATGTGGTTCCGCACGAAGTGGCTGCCCCCGGCCCGCCGCTCCCGCCGCCTCGTCCGCCGCCGCCACTCCCGCACCAAACGCCCGGCCTAGCGGGCTAGTCGTCCTCGCGGACGTGGTCGCCGGTCGCGCCGTCGAGCATTTCGCGGACGATGTCCATGTGCCCGGCGTGCCGCGCCGTCTCCTCGACCATGTGGATCAGCACCCATCGCAGGGTCACGGTCGCGCCGTGCCACGCGGTGCCCCGGTCTTCGAGGGCCACCTCCTCGATGACCTTGTCGGACGCGGCGCGCGCCCGCCCGTAGAAGGCGACGACGCTCTCGATGGTCTCGCCGGGCTCGATCCTGAGGTCGGCCTCCGGGTCGTCGTCCCGGAACGGGAGCGGCTCGGTCTCCCGTCCGAACGTCTCGCAGAACCAGTTGTACTCGACGGCGCCCAGGTGCTTGGTAAGGCCGAGCAGGCTCGTCCCGGACGGCGTCATCGGACGCCGCGCCTGCTCCTCGTCCAGGCCGTTCAACTTCCACAGGACCACGTCTCGATGCCTGTCGAGAGCGGCCTTCAGGCTTTCCTTCTCACCACCGGTGTACGGCACATCTTCCATGCGGGGACGCTACCAGCGCGCCGGGACCGGGCCGGCGTCCGTGGACGCCGGCCCGGAAGGGGCGCTCAGCAGTTGGAGTACTTGACGTACCACTTGCCGCGGACGGCCCCGTCGTCGGCGCCGAGCATGTAGTCGGCGATCCACTGGGTGGAGTTGAGCCGGACCCACAGGTACCCGTCCCTGCGCTGGATGGAGTCCCAGTCGGTCCGCACCTTGGACCCCTTCGCCAGGACTCCGACCTTCGCGTAGCCGAGGCCCGGCCCGGTCCGGACGTTGAGCCCGTCCGCCGGGAGGACGACCCCGTCGCAGAGGCGAACGCGCTGCTCGTCCCGGATGAGGAGCCGGTGCATCGCCGCGGCGGCGCCCTCCGGCCCGACCTCGATAGCTCACCAAGATCATCAGTGGCTTCCAGCGGCCGGACTCCAGACGCATCCTCATCGACGGA
>NZ_JBEZJP010000172.1:0-15029 GCF_040653175.1 Actinomadura sp. NPDC048032 | reverse complement strand
GGCTGAGCGAGCGGGAGCGGGCGGGCGGCGTGGTCGCGGCGAGCGCGGGCAACCACGCGCAGGGCGTGGCCCTCGCCGCCTCGATGCTCGGCTGCGCGGCCGGGTGTTCATCATGTCCACCGGGTACGGGACGGCCTCGTACTTCATCGGGCCCATCGCCGCGTTCGGGCCGACGGTGAAGCCGGCGACGGTGGGCAGCTTGCAGCCCACCCGGTACTGCTCGGCGGCCTCGTCCATCGCGAAGCCCTGCCCGACGAGCATGAAGTCCTGCTTGCAGGACTCCTGCACCACCTTCGCGGACTGCATGTAGGCGGCGTCGTACTGGTTGCCCTTGATCTTGCGCCCGTTGATGCCGCCCTGCTGGTTGCACCAGTCGATCATGGCGCTGACGGCGTCGCCCATCTCCTTGGACAGGCCGGGCGCGGAGGTGAAGCCGCGGTCGTCGCCGAACCCGATCGCGATCTGGTCGTCGGTGACGCCCTGGTCGGTCTTGCCCTTGGCGTCGCCGGGCCCGCACGGCGACGGCAGCGTCCCGAACGCCTTGGCGCCCGCGCCCGCGCTCGCGCCGCCGCCTGGACCGTTCCCGGCGGCCGTTCCGTCGGTGCCCGAGCGGTCGCTGGCACAGGACGTCGTCACGAGTGCGACCGCGAGGGCTCCCGCCGCGAGGCGCCCGATCTTGTCGACCTTCATACGGACGTGCTCCTTTCACCGGCGCGCGCGGACGCGGCCGGTGGCATGGGGTGGGTTGAGATGGGGTGGTGGGGTGTTGCCAGGCGGGGGGCGTGGTCTGTGTCGCCGCCGGTTCAGCCGAAGTGGGCCTGGCCGCCGTCAAGCGGGATGGTGGCTCCGGTGAGGTAGCGCATGGCGGGCTGGACGAGCGCCGCCACGGCCTTGCCGATGTCGTCCTCGCAGTCGCCGATGTAGCCGAGGGGGATCGTCCTGCGGAACTCCTCGGCCTCCTCGGGGTTCGTCTCCGCCCACCACTTCAGCCCGGGCGAGAGGGCGTGCGGGGCGATGCTGTTGGCGCGGATCCCGTCCGGCCCCCACTCGGCGGCGGCCGTGCGGGTCAGCGACCGGAGCGCCTGCTTGGCGGCCGCGTAGGCTCCGAAGGTGGTGGGGTCCCAGCGGACCATGGCGGAGGTGACGAGGTTGACGATGCTGCCGCCGCCGCGCGCCTTCATGTGCGGGTGGCACGCCTTCATGAACGCGAACGCGGCGAACGGGCCGGTCGTGAACCCTTTCCGGAACGCGCGGTCGCTCATCTCCAGGAGCGGCCCGTAGGCGCCGGAGTAGGCGTTGTTGACGAGGATGTCGACGCCGCCGAACGTCGCGGCGACGCGCTCGACCACCGCGGGGATCCCCTCGGTGTCGGCGACGTCGCACTCGAACGCCTCGGCCTCGGCGCCGCGCGCCCGGACCAGCTCGCACGTCGCGTCGAGCTTGGCCCGCGTCCTGCCGAGCACGGCGACCGCCGCGCCCTCCGACGCCAGCGCGAGGGCGATGCCCTGCCCGACGCCCTGTCCCGCTCCGGTCACGATCGCGACCTTGCCGCTGAGGCTTCCCATGAAACGACTCCGCTCAGTCCTGCTCGCGCCCAGCCCGGTCGTGTCGCCGCACGCGGCGGGACCGGGCTGAATCAGTCCTGGTGAGGGCCCATGGTGATGTGATGGGGACCACGTGAAGGGACCAGTCCCGCTCACCGGGAATTACCTCGACCGGGGGTGCGGGCGACGGTCCCGCTGAGCGGAATGCCCTGGTGAAGCCCGTGGTGGGGCGGCCGACAATGAGCGCGTCCGGCGAGGAGGAGGGGTCCCGATGGAGATCGTCCGGCAGCTGACCGGTCCCGGCGGCGAGTTCGAGCTGCGGGAGGAGGAGGTGCTCGGCGCCCGGATCCCGGTGTTCGCGAACCGCGCCCGAAGCCTCGGCGAGGTGCTCGTCCACTCGGCGTCCCACGGCGACCGCGACTACATCGTCACCGCGGACCGGCGGCTGAGCTTCGCCGAGCACGCCGCCGCCGTCGCCTCCATGGCGAAGGCGCTGCGCGACGACCTCGGCGTGCGCCCCGGGGACCGCATCGCGATCGACGCCGCCAACAGCCCCGAGTGGATCGTCTCGTTCTGGGCGGCGATCGCCGCCGGGGCCGTCGCGGTCGGCTACAACGCCTGGTGGGCGCCCCGCGAGATCGAGTACGCCCTCGGGCACACCGACCCGAAGGTCGTCATCGCCGACGAGAAGCGCGCCGCGCTGATCTCCGAGGACGTGCTGACGATGGAGCGGGACGTCCCGTCGCTGACGCGCCGCTACCCCGGCGCCGTCCTGGAGCCCCCGCGGGTCGCCGAGGACGACCCGGCGGTCATCCTCTACACCAGCGGCACGTCGGGCCGTCCCAAGGGGGCCGTCCACTCGCACCGGAACCTGACCTCGGTGATCGAGTACCACCGCTTCAACGACGCCCTGATGCGCGCCTTCGGCGACCCGGTGGACCCCGCGTCCCGCCGCTACCTGCTGGCGCTGCCGCTGTTCCACATCGCGTGCCTGCACAACCTCGCCGTGCCCCGGCTCGCCACCGGCACCGCCGTGATCATGCACGAGGGCGGCTTCGACGTGGACAAGGTGCTCGGCCTCATCGAGCGGGAGCGCGTGACCAACTGGGGCGCCGTCCCCACCATGGCGCACCGGATGATCGAGCACGGCGACCTCTCGAAGTACGACGTCTCCTCGCTCACGGCGTTCTCGCTGGCCACCGCGCCGTCCTCGCCGGCGTTCAAGGAGCGGCTGCGCGCGGTGTTCCCGCCCGCGAAGGGCGGCCTGGTCGACAGCTACGGCCTCACCGAGTCGTGCACCGGCGTGTCCACCGCCACCCCCGCCGACCTGGAGGAGGCGCCGGGGACCCTCGGCCGCCCGTCGGTCGGGGTGCAGCTGGAGATCCGCGACCCGGACAACAGGCCGCTCCCCGACGGCGTCGAGGGCGAGGTCTGCGTCCGCAGCGCCTACAACATGGTCGGCTACTGGCGCGACCCCGAGGCCACCGCCCGCGCGTTCGACGCCGACCGCTGGCTGCACACCGGCGACATCGGCATGGTCGAGCAGGGCCGGCTGCGGCTCACCACCCGCCGCTCCGACCTGATCATCCGGGGCGGCGAGAACGTCTACCCGGCGGAGATCGAGAACGTCCTCGCCGAGTACCCGGGGCTGCGCGAGTGCATCGTCATCGGCGTCCCCCACCCCGACCTCGGCCAGGAGGTCGCCGCGGTCGCCGTCTTCGCCGACGCCCCGCCCGCCGCCGAGGAGCTGGCCGACTTCGCCCGGGAGCGGCTCGCCTACTTCAAGGTCCCGTCCCGCTGGCACGTCACCACCGACCCCCTCCCCCGCAACGCGACCGGAAAGGTCCTCCGCAAACAAGTCGAAACCGAGGTCCTGTAACCCACCCGGCTTCTCGCGATAGTGGAGGCATGCTGCGGGACGAGTTGTTACGCCGGGCCGAACACGACCAGCGGGTCCGGGAGGCGGCCGAGCCCGATGGACGGCTGACGCTCGTGCAGGGGCTGCGCTCCCTCTGGACCGACCGGCGCAACACGACGTGGCTGGGCCGCGCCGTCCGCCGGCACGGATGGCCGGGCGTCGCGGCCGTCGGCGCGGAGGCCGCGCACGCTGCCTGGCTGCTCGCCCAGCACGCCGACCGGCGGCCGCACCTCCAGCGCATGTTCCTCAGGGCCTTGCGCGGGGCGGTCGAGGCTGGGGACGCCGACCGTGCGGACCTCGCCCACCTGGAGGACCGCGTCCGGGTCAACGCCGGGCGCCCCCAGCTGTACGGGACGCAGTACGGCACGGCCGGAGGCGTCTTCGGGCCGCAGCCGATCGAGGACCCCGGCGGCCTCGACGAGCGCCGCGCCGAGGCCGGGCTGCCTCCAATGGCCGAACAGGACGCCCGCATGCGCCGCCTGGCCCGCGACAGGGAGACGTGAGCCCCTCCGGCGGAGGGGCCATGCGGTACACACGCGGCCCCGGCCCGTCCGGCCGGGGCTGCCCGCGGCCGGGCATTCAGCCTGCCGCCGTTGGGACGGGGGCGGGGTGGCCGAGCTGTTCGGCCTGGAAGTCCTCCCAGGTGCGCGTGCCCTGGTCGGCTCCCTCGACGGAGAGGTTGTCGCCGGCGCGGTAGGCGCGCCCGGCCTTTCCCGGGATGCGGACGGGCATCGTCGCGCGGCGCTTGCCGCTCGCCTTCAGGTATCCGCGGATGAGGGCGCCGATCGGGAACACCTGGGGCCCGGCCAGGTCGGGAACGCGGCCGGCCGGTTCGCCCAGCGCCAGCTCCACGAGCCGCTCCGCGACGTCGCGCGCGTCCACCGGCTGGAAGCGGAGCCCGCCCGGGACCGGCACTACCGGGGACTTCGCCATCCCCCGCACCACCTTGAACACCAGGTCGTGGAACTGCGCGGCCCGCAGGATCGTGTACGGCACGCCCGACCCCTCCACGGCCCGCTCCACTTCCAGCTGGGACCTGAGCCAGGCCAGCGGCACGCTGTCGGCCCCGATGACCGAGATGAGCACGAGGTGCCTCACCCCCGCGCGCGAGGCGGCGCGCACCAGGTTCCGCGCGACCACGTCATCGCCCTTGTTGCCGCCCGCGAGGTGCAGGACGGTCTCGATGCCGTCCAGCGCGGCGCCGATGCCCTCGTCCCTGAACAGGTCGCCGATCACGTACTCGACGCCGCCGGCGGGCTTCCGCTCGCTGCGGCTGAGCACCCGCACGTCCCGCCCGGCTTCCCGCAGCCGCGGGACGACCTGCCGCCCGAGCGTGCCCGTCCCACCGGTGACCAGGATGGCCGCTGCCATGACTCCTCCAAGTGAATCCCTTATGTCTTCACCCGTCACGACTGGCCCGGCGCCGAAAACGTGACATCGGCGCTCGTCTACTGGCGCCAGGCGCCGACCACATCGTCGGGACCCCAGCTCAGGGCGACGTCTCCGGTGATATCCGCGCCGGAGAGCGACACCACGACAAGCCCCGCGACCGCCGGGTCCAGGCCGGGGACCTCGTTCGCGGCTCGACGGAGGTCCGCCAGGTCGCGGTCGTCGAACGGGCCGTTCAGCCATTTGATCGAGCCGGCGAAGTGGATCCGGTTCGCCACGGGGGCGCGGTCGGCGCCGACGAGGTCGACCTCCGGGTCGAATCGGCGGTTCCACCAGCCGCCGACGGCGCCGAGGTCCGGCCAGGGCAGGTCCGACAGCTCCAGGGCCCGCAAGGGGGCGACAGAGTCCCGGACGGCAGCGCCTCGCCGCGCCCACCGGTCGCCGCGGCGACGTTGGCGTGCGTCCGGTCGCCGGAGCCGATGGCCTCAAGCACGCGCCGCGCCGTGTCGGAATTGGGGAACTCCGCCAATCGGGTAGCCCACATCTACATAGATTCGGTCTACATAGATGCGGACTACCTGAACTGCCGGCGGCGGTGAACTGTCGGCGGCTCCTGGTTGGCTTCGGCCATGACCGACGAGCGTTTCTGGGACGTGATCGAGGCCGCGTGGGCGCCCCTGGGCGCCGAGGTCGCCGCCGCACGACGGGCCCTCACCACCCGCGACCTGTCCGCGGACGTCTGGGAGATGACCGAGATCTCCGTGGTCGACAAGGCCCTGGACGCGTTCCTCGGCAACCTCGCCGAAGCCGCCCGCGACCTGTCCGCGAGCGAGCTGACCGACCTCGACCGGGCGTGCGAGCGCCTCCTCTACGAGATCGACCGGGCCGACGTCCACGAGGTGACGGACGGCTCCGACGACGGCTTCCTCTACGCGCGCGGCTTCGTCGTGGCCATGGGCCGCGACTTCTACACGGCCGTCGCCGCGGACCCCCGCGTCGCCGTCCCGGACGCCGAATGCGAGTCGATGTGCTACTTCTTCGCCCACCGGCACAACGAACGCTTCGGGGATTTCCCGGACACCGGCTCGGGCATCTCCCGCGAGTCCTGCCGCAACCCCGACGGCTGGCCTGACTGAGGCCGGTCGTCAGCCGGCGGCGTGATACTGGCGGATGAGCCAGGCGTCGTCGCGCTGCTCGGCGACGACGGACAGCCGCACGGAGCGGTCCTCACCGGTGGGGGCGGTGAAGGTCACTTCGGCGAACCCGCTCACCAGGCGTTCGCCGAGGCGGGTCTCGCCGAGCACCTCGACCCGGGCCGTCGTGCCTTCGGGGACGTCGGCGTAGTAGCCGAGGATCTCCTCCCTGCCCCGGCGCAGGGAGGGGGTGATGCCCTGGAAGAGCGCGTCCGGGCTGAAGAGCGAGGCCAGGTCGGCGGGCCGGCGCCGGTCGAAGGCGCGCCGCCAGGCGTCCAGCAGCCCCGGGAGGACGCCCGGCGCCGACCGCACGGTGTGCAGGACCTCGTGCTCCCACTGGTGCCGCGGCTGGCCGTGCAGGCGCCAGTAGTGCTCGGCGATGTCGTCGGGATCGAAGTCGGTGCCCGGCGCGACGGGTCCGTCGACGGTGACGCTGGCGGCGTGCACTCCGGCGTCCCCGTACCGCTGGTCGAGGACCCGGACCAGGGTCCGGACCCCTGCCTTGCCGAGGGAGAGGCTGGTGTACTGCCATTTCGGCTCGGGCATGCCTCCGGTGATGAGGATCGATCCGCTTCCGCGGCGCGCCATCTCCGGAGCCAGATGGGCGGCGGCGGTGTGCGCGCCGACGACGTTGACCCCCCAGGCCTCCAGGTGTGCGCGCGCCGACAGCTCCCCCGGCGCATCGGCCTGGACGATCGCGGCGTTGTAGACCACGACGTCGGGCAGGCCGTGCTCGGCGACGGCCCGGTCCAGGGCGGCCCGCAGGGCGTCCTCGTCGGCGCAGTCGGCCGCGAGGGTGACGACCGGCACCCCGCTGGGCTCGACGGCGCGAGCCGCGGCCCGCAGCGTCTCGTCTCCGCGAGCCACGAGGGCGATCGGATATCCCTCCCTGGCGAACCTGCGTGCGACCGCCTGCCCGATCCCCGGACCTGCTCCGATGACCACCGCTCCGGACACTCTCGCCTCCTCGAAACCATCGGTCGGCAACACCTGGCACGCTAAAGCGTCACATCCATGTGAGGGTCAAGGCCGAAAGAGGGGAAGGACACGGATCAGTGCTCGTGTGGTTGGGTCGACCCGTGCGCCCCACCATGATCGCGGCCCTCGCCGTCACCGCCCTCACCGCCGCAGGCTGCGCGGACGCCGCGGCCCAGGAGAACGCCGCGGACGACGCGCGCAACCAGGTCAAGCAGGTGGTCAACGCCATGTACGGCACCCGGCTGGTCAGGGCGGGCGACATCGGCCACCACATCGCGGATCTCAAGGGCGTCGAGGTCTTGAGGGTGTCGGGCGCGGACACCGGCGCCCCGGGCGGCGTCCGAGTGATCGTGAAGGTCTCCGGCAGCGCGCAGCGGAGCGAGGGCCTGTTCCACGGCCCCGGACGGGTGACGGTAGACCGCTGCTACGACCTGGCCTTCGACGGCGGCCTCGGCGAATGGGACGCCGTCCCGCCACGAACCCCCTGCCCCGGCGGGGCTCCCCCGACGTTCGCCCCTTGGCCCGAGACACCCCCGCTTTCCGCCACCCGGATCGAACGCGCCCTGCCCAAGGTGAACGCGCTTCCCTCGGGCCGGGGCGTGGAGGAGAAGGACGTCCGCGCCGCGCTGGCGAGGCTCGCCCTGCACCCCGCGATCAGAATCGAAACCGAGCCCCAGTCCGACTTCGCCGTAGGCGTGGCTCTGGTCTCCGGCACCACGACGACGGGTAAGGGGCGCTGCGTCCTCGCCAGGGTCACCCCAGGCAAGACGAAGGCATGGGTCCCGTCCCGAACCGAGGCCACGCGGGGCTGCAACCCCCACACCGCCCTGGGCACCGGCCGCTAGTGCAGTGACCCGTCCGAGGTACCTGTCGGGCGTCCGGTCGCGAACCAACGATGGGCGAACAGAAGGGCCCAGCTAGCGCCGGGCCCTTCTGGGGGGGCTTCGGCTGGCGCCGAAGCCTTTGTGGCAGGTGACGGCCAGTGGCCGTTACCCGTGAAGGGTCAGATGCCCCTCCGATAGGTCACGCGCCCCCTGTCGCCGAAGACCTTCAGGGCTTCGTCGTCCCAGAGGCCGCGGAGATCGATGTCGCCTCCGATGGTGCTGATGCGGAGGCTCTGGGGGTGGTCCGCCATGATCTGCACGGATCCTCCCTTGGTCCACGCCGTGAGGTCACCGCTGGTCCTCCCGACCGTGATGGGCTGGCCGAAGCGGCGCGTGGTCCTCACCTGGAACGAGGAGTCCAAGGGAATCTCCTCGACCTCGATGCGCTTGGCGGAGTGCAGGTGTGCGACCCGGAGCGGGCCGGTCATGGTGATACGGCCCCACGTGTCCACGCAGATGTAGTCGGAGCCGCGCGGGACACGCACGATGACCGCCGTGAGGTACCCGCCCCTCTTCCACAGGCGCTCACACCTGATGATCACGTGCTTGTCTTCGACGGGCTCCAGGATGGCCCGCTCGGCGATCCTCTTGAGGTTGACGCCCTCCAGGACGACCTGGATGTCCTGACGGTCCTCGGCGACGACGGTCACCGGAGCCGAACCGCCCACGATCATGGGACGGCGGTCGGACGGCATGGTCAGAAGGCGCTGACTGAGAAGACGACGCATGTCGTGCTCCTTGAGTGGTGTAGACGTTTCGGTTGCGTGACACACGCGCCTCGTGCGCTGGTGTCACCCACCACCGTCCGTGGCGACAGCACCGCCGCAGCAGGAAGCCGTCAGCCGAACGCGCCTCCCTGCGCTCCCTACCGAGAATCCAGAACCTCGAAGATGTCGCCGACGACGCTGACGGCCTGGTCGTCGTTGATCGAGATCACGGGCCACGTCCGGGCGGGGTCGCCGGCCAGCCGGTCGTGCCGCACGGCCCGCCCCCGGTTCCGGTGCGGCAGCACGACGAACGGGACCAGGCCGAGCCCGGCGGTGGAGTCGACGGCCCCAGGATCGTCCGCACCTTGGAGCGGCCGCAGATCCGGCCCGGCGAGAGCCGCCCCGGCCGAGATCCCCACGTAGGCCAGGGCCCCGTCGGCGACGGCGGGCGCAGCAAGGCGATCGAACCCGCTACGACGAACATGCTCCAGTAGGAAGACGGGATACCCGCCGGTGACGAACACGACCTGGGCTCCGTCCAGAACGCGCCGGACGTCGTCACCCGAGGCCCCTTCGAGATCGAGGACGTCCACCGCCAGCCCTTCGCCCCCGAGCAGTTCGGCAGCGGCACGAACGAACGGCGCGGACGGCAGCGGATTCGCCGCCGTGGGAACGAGCACCGCCCGGCGCGGCAGGACCGGCAGGACCGGCAGGGAACCCAACCAGGCGGGCAACGCCCCCAACCCAGCCGACCCCAGAAACAACCGCGCCCCCAAGAACGTCACCCCCGATCGTCCCCACCCCTACACGACCGAGCCCCGACCGCAGCCGAGGCTTGCCGTGGGCAGCGGTCAGGAGACCTGATCGCCGCGATTCAAACGGTCTATCAGCACTCCGAACGCCTGCGGACTGATGAGGAGATGACCGGCCTCTGGCGCTTTGCCTCTTTTGAGACCGACAGTATCGCCGCAGTGTCGGCGCTCCTCGCCGGTGACATCGGTGCGAACCGGTCCGGTTACGCCGCCTGGCCGATCGCGACCACCTCAAGAAGGTGGAAATCTTTTGGGACCAGCCGATCCGCTGACCGCCGGACCGTGCTACGAGAAATATCGGTGTTCAGTCGCCCGAGGGAGCTACACCCAGGGCCTCGCTGATGGCGTCGTCGAGCGTCAGATAGCTGTCCAATGCAAAGAAACCACAGGGCTCGATTCGCTCGGCGAGTACATCACCCCGGTCGTTGACATAGATTTTTCTTACCGGATTGTAGAAGCAATGCCAGGGGAGCACCTCACCGTCTTCGAGCGGCGCGTGCACGACGTTCTCAAAGAAGCCCTTAAGCCAGGGCTGCCGGTTGATGAACTTCGGCGGGACCAGCAGGTCGTCCACCGTCAGCGCTCCCAACTCGGGGACCTTCTCCTTCGAACGATGGCCGTAGAGGTAGATGAGGTTGTCCCCCGGCATGGGAGAATCTCCCATCGGCATGTCGACCCTGATCACCCGGCCGAACATGAAATGCTCGCCGGCCTGGGGAACGCGAAAAGCGAAGACGTCGCCTTCCCGTAGCTTCCGCCGGGACGATTTCAATATCTCCATGTTCGGCAATTCGAACCCACCCAGTAGCCATTAGACTCAATCCACGCCTCACCCATGCTACGGCACGCGCCTCGCCTCGAGTACTCCCGAACCGGACGTGATCGGCGAGATCCTGAATCTCGCCGCCGTGTTTCGATTGCCGATTCCCAGCCTGCCGATCGTGCAGGCGCTGGCCCGCAGAGTGCGGGGTCACCAGAACCGCGCCGCACGGCAAATGGGTGTGGGCGAGGGCGTCGGGGTCGTGGTGAGCGTTCGGGCCGTCCCGGGCGGCTGGGCATACCACCGGGCGCAGCGCGGACGGTTCGGCTACCTGGTCCCATGCGGGGACGTCGAGGCGGCGGCCGAGCAGGTCGACCTGCTCCTCAAGCACCGCATGTTCCCGCCCACCTGGTGACCCGGCTGTCAGCGGAGGGGGCGGAAGAAGTCCGTCAGGTCGTCGGCGAGTAGGGCGGGTTCTTCGTGGGCGGCGAAGTGGCCTCCGCGAGGCATGACCTTGTACCTCGTGAGGTTGTAGGTGCGCTCGGCCCAGGTGCTGGGTGGGTGGGCCAGGTCCGCCGGGAAGAGGGCCAGGGCCGTGGGGACGTCCACCTTCTCCACGCGTCTCGTCAGGCCTCGGTTGTACTCGTAGTAGGGGCGGAAGGACGTCCCGATGGTGTTGGTGAACCAGTAGAGGGACGCCTGCGTCAGGACGAAGTCGTCGCTGAACCTGGAGGAGAGGTCGCCTCCGCAGTCGCTCCAGGCGCGGTATTTCTCCACGATCCAGGCGAGCAGGCCGGTCGGGGAGTCGGTCATGCCGTAGCCCAGTGTGAGCGGGCGCGTGCTCTGCTCGTGCTGGTAGCCGCCCTCTTCGGCGCTCCAGGCCGCGACGGAGTCGAGGTGCGTTTGCTCCTGCGGGGTGAGGGTCGCGGGGTCGTAGGTGGGCGGTGCGGCGACCGCTAGGACGTGGATGCCGACGAGTGCTTCGGGGTGGGCTTCGGCCAGGCGGGCGCTGATTCCGGCTCCCAGGTCGCCGCCGTGGGCGGCATAACGGGTGAAGCCGAGTTCGTCGTGCATGAGGCTGTGCCAAAGTTCGTGCGTCTGCTCCGCTTCAAGCGTCGGTCGCTGTGGCGAGAACGCGAAGCCTGGGAGGGACGGAACGATGACCGTGAACGCGTCGGCCGGGTCACCTCCGTAGTGCGACGGTGCCGAAAGGCGGCGGGCCAGGTCCACCAGTTCGAGGAAGGTGCTGGGCCAGCCGTGCGTCAGGACGATCGGCAGGGCGTCCGGGCGTTCTCCGTCGAAGCGGAGGTAGTGCAGCGGCGTCCCGTCGATGTCCGCGAAACGGGACGGGAGCGCGTTGACGGCGGTCTCGTGAGTGCGCCAGTCGTAGCCGTCCGCCCAGTAGGCGGTCAGGCGCCGCAGTTCGGCGGGGTCGGTGCCGGCGCTCCATCCGGGTGCGGGCCAGGGGTCCGGCCAGCGGGTGCGGCGCAGCCGTGAGCGCAGGTCGTCCAGCTCGGTGTCGGGGACGGTGATCACGGGTGTCACGGACGAGCCTCCCCCAGCGTCTGCACGATCGCCGCCCGCGTCGCTTCGCGCGGCTCCGGCTCGGTGCTGAGGAGGGCGTGCATGACCAACCCCTCCAGTAGCGCGTCCAGGCGGGCGGCGGCGCCGGGGCCGGTGAAGCGGGCCAGGACGGCGCGGCTGTCCGACGTCCAAGCTTGGGTGAGGGAGCGGAGGGCGGGTGCCCTGAGCGCCGCGAGGTGGAGCTCGAATCCGAGGGTTGCGCTGCGGCGCCGCGCCGGTCCCCCGTGCACGTAGTCGACCAAAACGTCGACGAGTTCTTCGCGGGTCTCGACTCCGGCGAACAGGTTCTCGAACGCCTCCGACGCCTCGTCCACGTACCGGGCGAAAGCCTGAGCGTGCAGGTCGCCGAGGCCGGTGAAGTGGTAGGTGACCGAGCCGAGCGGCACGCCGGCGCGGGCGGCGATGCTCCGGTGGGTCGCGGCCGCCGCGCCGTCCTCCGCGATGGCGTCGAGGGCGGCCTCGATGATGCGCGCCTTGCGGCCGGGATCGGTGCGGCGCGTCCGCCTGCGGGTCGTCGTCTGCTCCCCCATATGTACAAACGTACACGACCATCAGGAACAGACGTACATATCGAACACGCAGGTCAGCGTCGTTGTCGATGGTCTCCTCGAAGGCACTCCCTCCCGCCGGTGATCTCAGGGCGCGCTCCACCGGCGGCACCAGTTCCTCGGCGGCGGCCTGGATCGCTTCAACCGTGCGGTTGCCGTAGGATGAACGTAAGTTCATTTTATTTCGGGGGTTCCATGCCGCGCACTGCCGAGCAGAACGCCGCGCTGCGCGCGGCAACGCTCGAGGTCGTCCAGACGGCCGCCGTCCGGGTGTTCGCACGCCGAGGGTTCGCGGCGTCGACCGTCCGTGACATCGCGCGAGAGGCGGACGTGAGCATCGGGTCGATCTACCGTCACTACGCCACGAAGGACGAGCTGTACCTGGCCCTGCTCGACCAGGCTGTCGCCGGCCTTGTCGCGCTCACGGCCGAGATTTCGGGAGAGGGGCGGCCGGTGGACCTGATCCGCGCGTTCACCGCCCGCTTTCTGGCCGACGTCACGGCTGACGATGGCGCCGCGGAGTTCGTCGTCGTCGTCAACCACGGGGTCACCACCGACACACCACCCGGCACGGTCGAGCGGATCGTCGGGGCACAGCGCTCGATGTGGCGCGCCTTCGAGGAGTGCGTGCGGCGCGGCCAGGCCGCGGGCGAGTTCGGCGGCGGCGATCCGGCACAGATCACGGCGTGCTACTTCGCCACCCTCGGCGGGCTGACGACCATGCGGCTCGCCCTCGGTGCCGAGCTCGCCGTCCCGGACGTCCACATCGTGCTGAGGGTACTCACGGAAGGAGCGTCCGGATGATCGAGGTCAGGCGCGGCGACGAGCTGGGCGAGGACTACCGGCGGCGGATCACCGCGGTGCTGGTCCACGGCTTCGCCGAGGACTTCGCGTTCTTCTCCTCCGATCCGGAGAAGCTCGCCGATGCGTTCGAGCACATGATCCTGCTGAACCGGTTCTACGTCGCCCTCCTGGAGGGCGAGCCCGCGGCCGTCGCCTCTGTCACCACAGGTGCGCAGGAGTGCTTCGCGCCCCGCTGGTCCGAGATCTGCCACCACCTGGGCGCGGTGCACGGCACGATCAGCCACCTCGTCCTTCGCTCCCAGTTTCTCGGCGCGGCGGACGAGACCCGGGCGGGCCTCGCAGAGATCGGCTTCGTCACGACCGAGCCCGGCAGCCAGGGACGCGGGGTCGCGACCGCGCTCATGCGGCACATCCTCGCCCTTCCCGCGTACGACGAATTCGTGCTCCGCGACATCAAGGACACCAACGCCCCGGCGCTCGGCCTCTACGCCAAGCTCGGGTTCACCGAGTACCGGCGGCGACCCGTCAGGTTCGCCCGGCGTGCGGGGTTCACCGACTACGTCTCCATGCGGCTCGCTCAGACGGGGTGACGGTCAGCGGGGGCGGGGCGGGTACTTGGCGATGAAGAGGCCCTCGGCGGTCACGCAGTCCTCGCCCCCTGCCTGGATCGCTCCAACCGTGCGGATCTTGCGGCCGTCCACGGAGACCTGGCGGGCGCTGATCGTCAGGGGCTCGAAGAGGGGGGTCAGGCGGTGGTAGCGGAGGGTGAGTTCCGCCGTCATGCCCGACTTGCCCGCCCATCCGTTCGCCACGCCGAGGGTGTGGTCGAGGAGGAGGGCGGAGATCCCGCCGTGGACGCTGGACGGCGGGCCCTGGTAGGGCAGGCCCAAGGTCGTGGCGGCCTCGATGGTGCGGGAGTCCGCGGCGGTGTATGCGAGCGGCGGGGCGATCGGGTTCTCGGGGCCGGTGACCGGGTCGTGGCGGGTGTTGCCGTCGCCGCGCCACATGTCGACCAGGCGGTCGCGCAGCGGCGGGGCCGCCGCCTCCAGGTCGTCGGCCACGGCGTTCAGGCGGTCGGCCACGTCGGACATGTCGGCGCCCGAGAGGTCGCCGGAGCGGACTAGCGCGTCGACGACGCGGCGGGCCGCGGCGGCCGCCGCGTCCACGCCGGTCGCCTGGTGCTCGGCCTGGAGGTCGAGGGTCACGACGCCGCCTGCGGGTCGCGCGGAAGGCCGAGCAGGCGCTCGCCGATGATGTTCAGCTGGACGTCGGTGGTGCCACCGGCGATCGACATGTTGCGGGAGTTCAGGAACATCCAGGTGGGGTCGCCCATCCCGCCCTCTCCCTCGCCGGAGAGCGCTTCGGGGCCGATCCAGTCGACGGCCGTCTCCCACACCTGCTGGATGTGCTCGACGCCGATCAGCTTGCCGATGCTCGACTCGGCGCCGGGCTGGCCGCCCGCGAGCGAGCGCAGCGTCGTGCGCAGGCCGAACAGGCTGCTCGACTGCGCGTCGCAGAGGATGCCCCCGAGCGTGGTCAGGCGCTCGTCGTCCGCGTCCGTCGCCAGTTTGAGGAGGGCCTCGCCTCCGCTGCCGAGGGACGAGTCGTTCGAGAGCGAGACGCGTTCGTTGGCGAGGGTGGTGCGGGCGAGCTTCCAGCCGTCGCCCGGCGCGGCGACGAGGAGGTCGTCGGGGATGAAGACGCCGTCCAGGAACACCTCGTTGAACAGAGTGTCGCCGGTCAGCTCGCGCAGCGGCCGGATGTCGATGCCGGGCGACCTCATGTCGAGCAGGAAGTACGACAGGCCCTTGTGCTTCGGGACGGACGGGTCGGTGCGCGCGAGCAGGATGCCCCAGTCGGCCTCGCGGGCCATGGACGTCCACACCTTCTGCCCGGTGATCTTCCAGC
>NZ_JBEZJP010000171.1:0-15123 GCF_040653175.1 Actinomadura sp. NPDC048032 | reverse complement strand
GTCGGCCTGCCCGGCTTCGGCGGCCACCTCCGCGCGGGCTTCGCGCAACTCGTCCAGCGCGACCTCGGCCTCGATCCCGAAGTGGTGGCGGCAGGTCCAGGCCTCCAGCGGGAGACCGCCCAGCGATCGCTGCCGCCATCGGTAGGCGCGCCGGCCTCCGGGGGTGAGCATCAGTCCGGCGTCTCTGCGGTAGTCCTCGAAGTCGTCGAGGTCCGGATGGGCGGCGTGGTCGCACGCCGGGGCGTCGTCGCAGCGTCGCGCCGCCGCTTCGAGGGCGGTGATGATCTCGTCCAGGACCTCGACGGACTCGACCCGCTCGGAGACGGCGTAGGGAAGCAGCGCGCAGTTGGCGACCACCAGGCCGGGCAGTTCGAGCGTGTCCTCGCGCGCGGCCTCCAGCAGGGCACGGGCCTCGTCGACGAGGGTCTCGTACGGGTCGCCGTAGGGGTGGTCATAGATCACGTCGGAGAGGTACTCCAGCCCCCGCCCGACACTCGCGGGGGCCTGGACGGGGACGTCGTCGAATGTCCCGGGGAAGACGGCCTCGGCCGCCGCCCGCGCGAACCCGGCGACATTGCGCGGGCAGTTCCACCGGCCGGGGTCGTCCAGGGGCGGTCCGGCGCCCACCACCCGCAGCGCCGTCTCCTCCGGCCGGAACCTCCAGGTGAGATTCTCGGCGTCGAAGTCCGTCAGATACGGGTGGTCGGCGTGGTCGCAGGGCGCGCCGTCCAGCCGTTCGGCCGCCGTGGTCATGGCCGCCACGACCGGCGACGCATCGAGCAGAGCCATTCCATCCAGGCGGGCGGCCAGCGTGAGGACGCCCAGCGCCCACGCCAGGGTGTGCGGCCCCTGAGGGGCGGCACCCACATGAGCCGCCGCTCCTTGCATGAGGTCCATGTACCGCCGCGTGCGGACGCCTGAGGTCTCGGCCCAGTCGGTGGCGAGGGCACGCCAGGCGTCGGGCGAATCCGGAACGGCCGATGGATCGATTTCGGTCATGCCGGTTCGGACGAAAAGACGATCACAACGGTTCCGGGCCCTGCCCCCGGCGGGGCGGGGTCACTGGCCCATCGGGGAGATCGGGCGTTCGAAGAACGTCTCCAGGACGACCGTCGCCTTCGTCCCGCTGACGCCCTGGATGTCGTACAGCCGCCGCAGGACGTCCTGGAGCCGCGCGGTCGTCGACGTCCGCACCTTGACGAGCACGGACGCGCTGCCCGCGACGACGTGGGCCTCCTGCACCTCCGGGATGGCGGCGAACTCGGCGGCGCGGTCGCCCATCCAGACCGAGGAGTCGATCAGGGCGAAGGCCAGCACGCCCTGCCCGAGCGCGGCCGGCTCCACGTCCACGCTGGTCCGCCGGATGACGCCCCGCTCGCGCATCTTCCGGACCCGCTCGTGGACGGCCCCGGCCGACAGGCCGACCGCCGTGCCGAGCGCCGTGTAGGACCGGGTGGCGTCCTGCTGGAGGAGTTCCAGCAGTTGACGATCGATGTCATCCACGTTCCTCACAGGATGACTGTATCGCGTACGATCATCCCGAAGTTGCTCTGAACAGTATTCAGTCAAAACACCATGGGGGGAAACCATGCTCAGGGAAGCGGCCGACGGGGTATACGAGATTCTGGACGAGCGCTTCCGCACCGGACGTTGCTGCCACGGCGACCAGCACCTCGAACGCCTGCACTCCGACGGCCGCTGGGCGGAGGGCCCCCTCTACCTGCCCGCGTGGCGGCAGCTCATCTGGAGCGACATCCCCAACGACCGCATGCTCCGCTGGGACGAGGCCACCGGCGCGGTCTCGACGTTCCGCGCGCCGGCCGGCCACAGCAACGGCAACACCCTCGACGGGCAGGGCCGGTTGATCACCTGCGAGCAGGGCGGGCGCAGGGTCACCAGGACCGAGCCGGACGGCGCCGTCACCGTCATCGCCGACCGCTACGAGGGCAGGCGCCTCAACAGCCCGAACGACGCGGTCGTGCGCTCCGACGGGTCGGTCTGGTTCTCCGACCCCGACTTCGGCATCGCCAGCGACTACGAGGGGCACCGCGCCGAGAGCGAGATCGGGGCCTGCAACGTCTACCGGGCCGATCCGGCGACCGGCGAGGTCCGCCTCGTCGCCGACGGCTTCGGCGGGCCGAACGGCCTCGTGTTCTCCCTGGACGAGCGCCGCCTTTTCGTGTCCGACACCCGGGCCGCGCACATCCGCGTCTTCGACGTCCGCGACGACGGCACGCTCTCGGATGGCGATGTCTTCGCCGAGGCCCGCGACGGCGCCGCCAGGTTCGACAACATCCGTTTCGACCGGGACGGGCGGCTGTGGGCGGCGGCCCTGGAGGACGGCGTGCACTGCTACGCACCGGACGCCACGCTCATCGGGCGCATCCGCGTCCCCGAGCCCGTCTCCAACATCACTTTCGGCGGGCCCAAGAACAACCGCCTGTTCATCACCGCGACGACCGGCCTGTACTCGGTGGTGACCTCGGTGACGGGCCTGCCGAGAACGCCCCAGGTGATCGAGAACTGATCCGCTCGGCCGCCGGCGTGCTACCGCCGGCGGCGGGGCGCCGCCGAACGGGGCGGCGCGGCGCGCATGTGGTCGCGCACCGGCGACAGCAGGTCGGCCAGAGCCTGGGCGTCCTCGCGCGACAGCGGCTGGAAGAGCTGCCGGCTCAGGACCTCGACGTGGCCGGGGAGCACCTTGGCGAGCAGCTCCCGCCCCGCGTCGGTGATCGTGACCGTGACGCCCCGGTCGTCGTCCGCGGAGCGCGTGCGCCTGACCAGCCCCGCCTTCTCGAGCAGGCCGGCCTGATAGGTCAGTCCGCTGCGGCTGTAGACGACGCCGTCGGCCAGGTCGGTCATGCGCTCGCTGCCGCTCGGCGAGTCGAGCCCGAGGCGCGCCAGGAGCTGGAACTGCACGTAGCTGAGGTCGCCGGCCTCCCGCAGCTGCTGCTCGACCGCGTGCCGGAGCAGGCCCGCCACCTCCATGAGGGCGAAGTACGCGCCCAGCTGGACGGCGTCCAGGGACGGCGGTGTCTCAGACATGGCGAAACCCTACCATCTGCTTCAATTTCAAAGCACTTGCTTCAGATTCGAAGCACTGCTACCGTGTGGGCAAGTGCTTCGGATTCGAAGCACTCTTGGCGGAAGTGAGGCACCACGATGAAGGCAGTGCGATTCCACGAGTACGGAGAGCCCGACGTCCTGCGCTACGAGGACGTCGACCAGCCGGTGCCGGGCGCCGGGCAGGTGCGGGTCCGCGTCGCCGCGACGACGTTCAACGGCGTCGACGGCAACATCCGCGCGGGGTTCATGCAGGGCCCGATGCCCCTGACCCTGCCGCACATCCCCGGGCTGGACGTCGCCGGAACGGTCGACGCGCTCGGTGAGGGCGTGGGCGGCCTGGAGATCGGCGACCGGGTCGTCGGCTTCCTGCCGTTCGTCGACGACGGCGCCTCGGCGGAGTACGTCCTCGCGCCCGCCGAGGTCCTCGCGCCGGCTCCGGCGAGCATCCCGCTCGCCGACGCGGCCGCGCTGCCGCTGGTCGGTCTCACCGCGTGGCAGGCGCTCTTCGACCACGCCGGGCTGAAGGCCGGGCAGCGGATCCTGGTCAGCGGCGCCGGCGGAGCCGTGGGCGGCTACGCGGTGCAGCTGGCCAAGGCGGCCGGCGCCCACGTGATCGCCACCGCCAGCCCCCGCAGCGCCGAGCACGTCAGGGCGGCCGGCGCCGACGAGGTCGTCGACCACACCGCCACCCGGGTGAGCGCCGCGGTGACCGAGCCGGTCGACGTCCTGCTCAACCTCGCGCCGATCGACCCCGAGGAGTTCGCGGCGCTGGCCGGCCTGGTCCGCGACGGCGGCGTGGTGGTCGGCACCACCGTGTGGATGCCCGCCCCGGCCGACGAGCGGCGCGGCGTGCGGGCCGTCGACGTCTACGTCCGCAGCGACGCCGGGCAACTGGCGGAACTCGTGGCGCGGGTGGACCGCGGCGCGCTGACCGTCGACGTCGCCGAGCGCGTCCCGCTGGCGGACCTGGCGTCGGTCCACGCCCGGGCCGCCGCGGGGACCCTCCCCGGCAAGGTCGTCGTCGTGCCGGCCGGCGCCTGACCCGCCCGGAAGGCGGCCGCCGCGTCCGGCTCGCGAAGATCGCGGTGATTAGACTGTGATCATGGACGTCGGCATCACGGCGGGGACCGCGGACGACGTCGACTCGCCGGTACGGCTGTACGAGCGCCCGGGCTTCGGCAGCTGGGCCCGCGAACTGCTCGCCCGCGTGGACGACTGAGCGGCGCGCGGAACCCGAAGACCTCTGGACGCTGGGAGAAGGACATGACGGTCGACTACGAACTCGTCGAGGTGGCCGGACGCGTGGCCGCCGACAACAGCAAGGGGGACGAGCACACGGTGGCGGCCGCCGCTCGCGCGGGGGACGGGCGGATCGTCACCGCGATGAACGTCCACCACTTCACGGGCGGGCCGTGCGCGGAGCTGGCCGTGATCGGTGCGGCCGCCGCCCAGGGCGCCCACCACCTGGACACGGTCGTCGCCGTGGGGAGCGGCGACCGCGGGGTGATGTCTCCCTGCGGGCGGTGCCGGCAGGTCCTTCTCGACTACTTCCCGTCCATCCGCGTCATCGTCGGCAGGGACGGCGATCTGCGCGCCGTTCCCGTGGCGGATCTGCTTCCCGGCGCCTACATCTGGTCGGAGCACCAGGCGTGATCGGCTCCGGCCCGCCCGCCCGGTGCTAAGTCACGGGCGGGCTGAGCTGGGCGGTAACTGGTTTACCGAATCTGGAAAGCGGAGTGACGCAAGTTGTTGCGCGCCTTCTCCGCGCACGGGCGAGCCCTTAGACTCGAAGGGTGATCTTCAAGGCGGTGGGTGAAGGAAGGCCCTATCCAGAGCACGGTCTCTCGTCCCGGGACTGGGCCAAGATCCCTCCTCGCCAGGTCCGCCTCGACCAGCTCGTCAGCACCAAGCGGGAGATGGATCTCCAGTCGCTGCTGTCGAAGGACTCCACCTTCTACGGCGACCTGTTCCCCCACGTGGTCCAGTGGCACGGCGAGCTCTACCTGGAGGACGGCCTGCACCGCGCGCTCCGGGCGGCGCTGCACCAGCGGCTCGTCCTGCACGCGCGCGTCCTCGACCTCGACGCCGTCGACATGTCCTGATCAGCGGCTGCGGGCGGGCTCCGGCGCCGGGAGGGCCTTCGGCTCGACCAGCGGCGCCGCCGGCCGTGCCGGGTGGACGAACCCGGGCCGCGCGGCCAGCAGCCCCACCACGACCTCCGGGACCACCAGGGCGAGCAGCAGGGCCACTGGCACGTTCCAGCCGCCCGTGGCGTCGTGCAGGACGCCGACCGCGAGCGGACCGGCCGCGGCGAGCAGGTAGCCGCCCGTCTGCGCCATCCCCGACAGGCCCGCGGCCGTCGACGGGTTCGGCGAGCGGAGGCTGAGCAGCGTGAAGGCCAGCGGGAACGCGCTGCCGGTGCCGATGCCGAGGATCACGACCCACGTCCACCCGGCGGACGGGGCGAGCAGCAGCCCGACCAGGCCGACGACCATCGTGGCCGCGACGGCGACGACGAGGGGGCGCTGGTCGCACAGGCGGGCGGCGAACACCGGCACCAGGAAGCCCAGCGGGATCCCGACGATCATCATGGTGGAGACCATCATCCCGGCGGTGGCGGCCGGGTGGCCGGCGTCGCGCATGATCTCCGGCAGCCACGACAGCAGCACGTAGAACATCAGCGACGCCAGGCCCATGAACGCGGCGACGGCCCAGGCGGTCGGGGAGCGCAGCAGCGATCCTCCGGCGCGCGGGACGGTGACCGGAGGCGTCGGGGCGCGGCGGCCGCGCAGGGCGAGCGGCCCCCACACGAGCGCGGCGACCAGCGACGGGACGGCCCAGACGGCGAGCGCGAGCCGCCAGCCGCCAGCCGCCTCCAGCGGCACCGCGAGACCGGCGGCGACCGCGCCGCTGGCCGCCATCAGCATCATCGCGAGGCCGGTCAGCGAACCCAGGCGGGACGGGAACGCGCGCTTGATCACGGCCGGCATGAGGACGTTGCCCATCGCGATCCCCGCCCCGGCCAGGACCGTTCCAACGTAGAGCGAGACCGGGGACTGCACCACCCGCAGCACGATCCCCGCCGTGATCATGACGAGGGAGCCGGCGATCGCGGTCTCGGTGCCGAACCGGCGCGCGACGACCGGCGCGACGGCCGCGAACACGCCCAGGCACAGCACCGGCAGCGTGGTGAGGACGCCGGTCTCCGCGCCCGACAGCCCGAACGCGTCCCGGAGGTCGCCGAGCACCGGGGAGATCCCCGTGATCGCGGCGCGCAGGTTGATCGTCAGCAGGACCAGGCCGACGAGCGACCAGACGGCCGCGGCCCGGGAACCTGGAGTCGTGGAGCTGTTCATGTCACCTTCGTTATTCGGTCGCTTCGATCGCAGGGTCTGCTGCGTCGAGCTCGGTTCTGCTGCGTTCCGGTGCCCGTGTCCTGCCACTTGCCGGGCACCGCGACGGCCGCCCATGGGGAGCGGGTCTCGCTCCCGGTCATGGTGCGGGCCTGCGCTCCCGCGCTAGGTCTCCTGCGGGGCCGTCCCGGACGGCGGGACGGTCGAGGCGAGGATCTGGTCGAGACACGCGTGGGTCGCCCGAGTGGCGGCGTCGGCGTCTCCCGCCTCGATGGCGGCCGCGATGGGGCCGTGCGGGACGTCGGCGTGTTCGAGCAGGCTCCCGGCCGCGCCGATGCTGGCCCGGAGCGCCGCGCTGAAGTCGCGGTACAGGTCCGTCAGGACTTGGTTGTGGGTGGCCTCGACGACGGCGGTGTGGAATTCGAGGTCCGCCTCGACGAACGCCGAGTGCTCGCCCGCCGCCCAGGCCGCGTCCCGGCGCGCGAGCGCGACCGCGATGGCGGCGATGTCGGCGTCGGTGCGCCGGGTGGCGGCGAGCCTGGCCGCCTCCACCTCGAACCCCCGCCGGACCTCGAGGATCTCGACGAGTTCCGCGGTCTCCAGCCGCCGCCGGACGGCCCCGGACAGCTCGCTCGTGGCGCGCACGTACGTCCCGTCGCCCTGGCGGCTCTCCAGGAGCCCCGCGTGGGTCAGCGCCCGCACCGCCTCACGGACGGTGTTGCGCCCGACCCCGAGCGTCTCCGACAGCACCGGCTCCGGCGGGATCTTGGCGCCCACCGGCCAGCCGCCCCCGGTGATCTCGCCCCTGAGCTGGTCGATCACCTGGTCGACCAGCGAGGACCGCCGTGCCGTCCGCAGAGTCACCCGAACCTCCAGTCAACCAGTCATCCCATGTCTGAAGAATACGACACCCGCGCCCCCTGATCTATTCCGCTTCACCGCCGTACGGGTCGCGCTGCCCGGCGGGAAGAGTCGAATCCGCAGGTCAACACCTAGTTAGGCAAACGAATGTGATGACGCACACCGGCAGGAAGACGAGGCGGCACGCGCTGTCGCGGCCGCCTCGCCTTCCTGTGGGCGAGCGCTCTAGTGGGGAGCGCTCAGGGGGACGCGGTTGAAGACCGACAGGCCGGCCGCCTCAAGGGCCTGGCGGTAGGCGGTGGCGGCGTTCTCGGGAGACTCGATGAGTTCGTAGAGTTCGCCGAGTTCCCGGTAGAGGTGCGCCGCCGGACGCCCCTTGGGAAGGGTCGCCAGTTGTTCAGAGGCGGCGCGAAGGACGACCTGGGCGGCCGTCGTGTTTCCCTGGGCCACCCGCGCGCGGGCCAGGACCAGCCGGGCCAGGACGGTCTTCTGGGTGCGAACTCCCAGGTCGTCGGCGGGTTGAGGCGCCATGGTGCGTCCGCTCGTGGGTGCGGAGAGGGCCATGCCGGTGTCGAGGAACTGTTCGAGCGCGGCGATCGCCTCGTCCAGGTCGCCGACGAGGACGAGCGCGCGGGCCTTGGCGATGGTGCTCTCGGTGCTTTCGGCGTCGTCCAGGCCGGTCGCGTGCTGGAGGAGGGTGAGCGCCTCCCGGGCCGCTTCGCGAGTTCCTTCCTGACGCGGGCGCTCGAAGCCGTACTCACCGGAGGGCTCCGGGGCGGGCGGGGCCGCGGCGGAGAACGGCCTGACCCCTCTGAGCAGCGCCTTGGCCCCGGCGAGAGCGAGGCGCGCGTGCGCCTGCGTCGGAGTCGCGTCGGTGCGCGCGGCGAGGGCCTGGTCGGCGAAGTACAGGGAGTCGCCCACCGCCCCCTCGTCCAGCGCGCGCATGCTGGCCCGCTGGTAGTGGACGCTCAGCGGCTCGGCGTCCCCGGACCCGTCGGGGTGCAGGAGGCGCCGCCCGAGCTCGTGGGCGCGGACGGGATCGGAGCGATCCACATAGGCGAGCAGCAGGATGCGTCCGGCCTCGGTGTACTCGTGGCCGGCGTGGAGACCGAGCCGCTCCAGCCGTTCGAGGGCCCGCTCGCCCAGCGCCACGGCCTGCCCCAGGTCGCCGACGGTGTGGTACGACCGGGCCAGCGCGATCACCGGGGGCAGCCAGCTCGCCCGGCCCGGGTCGCGTTCGGCCTGCTCGCGCAGCTCCTCGAACAGCTCGATCGCGCGGTCCGTGCGGCCCAGCTCCTCCAGGGCGCGGGCGCGGCCCAGCCGGGCGCGGCCCGTGAGGTCCGGGTCGTCACTGCGAGCGATCACCTCGTCGAACCCGGCCTCGGCCGTCGCGGGGTCGCCGCGCAGCAGCGCCAGATGAGCGTGCCGCTCCCGCACCTCGAGATGGGCGCGCTGCTCCGGCTCGACGCCCTCGGCGAGGTACTCGGGAGTGCAGCCGAGGCGCTCGGCCAGCATGCGCAGGACGGTCGGCGTCGGCGTGCGCTTGCCCGACTCGATCAAAGAGATGTAACTGTCGGAAAGGTCGTGACCGGCGAGCTGTGCCTGCGACAAGCGTCTGGTCAGCCGCAGGTTGCGGACACGTTCGCCGACGTTGCCTGGACCCGGCATGTGGACTCACTTAGCGGAAGTAAACAGGCGGCTGGGGTGCCGACATGATTGCACATTGCGGGTTATCACACATCGAGAGCAAGGAAGCGACAGGAGAAGAGACCGGCCGGAAGGCCCGCGCGCACGGCGCCTCGGCGAGATTCGCCGGTTCGCGCCGGCGGGCCCTCCCGTCGATCGCGACGTCTGTCATTCGCCGACGGTATCCGACCGTCCCGGGAAGATCGCAGAGACCGCCGATATTGATCAGCCTCCCGCGCATTCCGGCCAGTACCGGACGACCTGCCCGCGTTCCCGCGAGGCTGGGACCGCTCCCAGCGGATCGGCCGGTAAGGACGGTGCCGGACCGCGCGTTCCGCGGACCGCCGGGTCCTGCGTCCGGCGGTGCGGCCGGTGAGGGGGCCGGGCCGACCTGCATCGTCTCAGATCGCCGCGAGGACCTCGCAGGGCCCCCTGCGGCAACGGAAAAGCCGGGCACGACCGTGCCCGGCTTCTCGCATCGACCGCGTCGCGGGGCTAGACCTCCCCGTCGGGGTCGTCGCCCTTCGGCAGCGTGGCGGTGGGCGCGTCCTGCGCGTCGGGGTCGGGCGCGTCATCCGGCACGCGGGGACGGCGTGGCGGCGGGGGCGGAGGGAGCGCCTCCTCCGGCGCCGGGTTCTTGTTCGGGAAGATCATCTCGCAGACCTCGAGGTAGAGCTGCTCGGGGTACGGGAGGAAGTCGACGTTCGTGAGGGCCTGGTCCTGGCCGGCGGACTCCAGCACGAACTCCCCGTAGCCGAGCATGCGGCCCGCGATCGTCCGCTTGAAGCTCATGTCGGTGACCTTGGCCAGCGGCATCATGGCGACCTTGCGGGTGATGAGGCCGGTGGTGAGCAGCATCCGCTGGTTGGTGATGACGAAGTAGTCGACGGACCACTCCGCCACCCGCCAGACGAACCAGGCGAGAAGGATCAGCCAGCCCCACCAGACCCAGCTGAACACCGCGCCGCCGCTCTCGGCGAGCGTCTGGCTCAGCAGGCCCGCGAGGATGAGGCCGCCGAGCAGGAGCCCGACCGGGACCATCAGCACGGCCGGGTGGCGCCGTACCGTGATCACCTGGTTCTCGTGGGGGAGCAGGTACTTGTTGACGGACGCCGGCGCGGAGTCGCCGGGAGTGACGAGTCTCATGCGGCCTCAGGCGAGCGAGTTGACGAAGGTGGCGATGGAGTCGGCGGCGGAGGAGATGCCCGTTGCGGCGGTGTCCACCGTCCGGGCCGCGCCGTTCGGTTGCGTGATGACATAGAACGCCACGAAAGCCGCAGCGGCCCACGTGAGGTACTTCTTGGCCGGCACGACTGCCTCCCGGAGCGTAGACCCACGGACCCCGGTAGCAGTTTCGCACAGCCCACACGGGCGGCAAAGCAGCGCGACGGCGCGCGGCGCCCGCCCGCAAGGTCAGGGTGCGTTGTCCAGCGAGGAGCGGCGCGCCTTGCGGCGCTTCTCGGCCGCGACGGTCGCCAGCACCTCCAGATGCCGGCGCGCGATCCGCTCCACGAGGTCGGACGGAGCCGATCCGGTCACCTCCTCGGCGCCGTGGCGCGCGGCGGCGACGCACCGTTCCACCGTGTCGGCGCTGTGGGTGTCGCGGAACTCCTCGGTGAGCCGTTCACCGATCTCGATGTAGCGCGGAAGGTCGCCATCCCCTGGGTGAGCCATCATGTGTCCCCGAAGCTCGCTCGCGCCGCCCGGTCCGTGACGGTCCCCTGTGCCGGGACGGCGGAGGGGAACGCGCGCTCGCGTTCCGTAGAGGTTGTGGTACCCCCTGCCGTCGGGAACGAACATCGCAGGTCAGTCGGGGAAACCGGCCCCTGCCGGAGGGATCAGACGACGCCGTAGAGCCGGTCCCCCGCGTCGCCGAGGCCGGGCATGATGAAGCCCTGCTCGTTGAGGTGGGAGTCGATCGCGGCCGTGACCACCTTGATGGGCGCCGAGATGTCGGAGAAGGCCTGCTCCAGGTACTTCAGCCCCTCGGGCGCGGCGAGGAGGCAGAGCGCCGTGACGTCGTCTGCGCCGCGCTCGAACAGCAGCCGGATGGCGGCGGCCAGCGTCCCGCCGGTCGCGAGCATGGGGTCGAGGACGTAGCACTGCCGCCCGGACAGGTCGTCCGGCAGCCGCGACGCGTAGGTCTGGGCCTGGAGGGTCCCCTCGTCCCGGATCATTCCGAGGAAGCCGACCTCGGCGGTGGGCAGCAGCCGCGTCATCCCGTCCAGCATCCCGAGGCCCGCGCGCAGGATCGGCACGACGAGCGGCTTCGGGCTCGCGAGCTGGACGCCCTGCGCCGGGACGAGCGGCGTCTGCACGGTGGCCTCGGCGACCCTGACGTCGCGGGTCGCCTCGTAGGCGAGCAGGGTGACCAGTTCGTCGGCCAGGCGGCGGAACGTCGGGGAGTCGGTGCGGACGTCCCGCAGGGTCGTGAGCTTGTGCGCGACGAGCGGGTGGTCGACGGCGAGGGTCTGCATGCGCTCACGGTAGCCCACCCCGCCGGGCGGTTCGGGGCGCCAGGATAGGTCGCCGCTGAGCTGGGCAGGATGGCGGTATGAACAGCGAGAGCGATCAGCAGCCGAGCGGCTCGCGGGCCCGGGAATCCGCGCCCGATCCGCCCGCTCGCGCCTCGGCCCCCGACGACCATCCCCCGTCCGGCGACCCCGCGGTGACCGAAGTCACAGCCGAGGACGCCGCGCGGCGCCCCGGGCCCCAGGGCGACATCTCCCCCGAGCAGGTGCGCGAGCACCTGCGCCGCAGGGCGGTCTTCCTGCGCGAACTCGCCGAGGCCCGCGAGCTGCGCCGCCGTGTGACGCCGCACCGGTCACGCCGCGCGCGGATCCACGCGGCACTTCGCCGGCGCACGTTCCGCATCAATTGATCCAGATCGGTTAGGTTCATGCCGCCGGGCACCGTGATCGGCGCAGGCTCCCGGCCTCATCTCCGGGTGCGGCGGCGAGTTTGGTGGTGGGGCACGCGAGTGCGCGCCGCATCTGCGACCATGCCCTGGCAGGAGACGTGCCGGTGGGGTGGAAATGACGGATGTGGACGCGACGGACTTCGCCGTGGTGGTGTACCGGGAAGACGAGGGCTGGGAGGCGGAGATCCTTCCGGTCGCGCTGACCGAGGACCTCGCGGGGCTGATCCATGCCCTGCGCCAGCAGCCGAGCCTCGGCGGCACGGTCGGGCTGGTGTCGGTCGGCGACGACTTCTTCGTCGCCATCCGCCTGCTCGGCGACGAGGTCATGGTGTTCCTGTCGGACGTGACGGCGTCGGTCGACTGGCCGCTCGCCGGCCAGGTTCTGGACTACCTCGACATCCCGATCCCGGACGAGGAGGAGCTCGACCAGGTCCTCCCGGTCGGCGACATGTCGATCTTCGCCGACCTCGGGCTGGACGAGATGGAGCTCGGCGCGATCTCCGGCGACCTGGAGCTCTACCCGGACGAGATGCTCCTCAGCATCGCCGGCCGCATCGGTTTCGCCCCGGCCTTCGAACGCGCCCTCGACGCCGTCCCCTGACCCGGCCGCCGCCGCCCTGCCCGCCGCCCCGGCCGAGGGTCAGCCCGGGAAGCCGCTGCGCCGTGCGTAGGCGCTGAGACCCGCCCAGTCGTCGCCGGTGTGGCTGTGCTGCGGGTCGAGGCAGCCGAGGCTGATCGGGCGCTTGGCGTCGTAGCGGGGGGCGCGCGTGTCGGGCGGGTCGGCGAAGTTCAGGACCTCGGCGATGTTGCGGGCCGCGGCGTCCCGCACGGTCAGCGGCTCCAGGCCCCAGCGCCACTCGATCGCCTTCAGGACGGACGTGTGGTCGTACACCTCGTGCGCGACGGCCCCGCGCCGCGCCCGCGGGGAGATCAGCAGGCAGGGGACGCGGAAGCCGCGCAGGCCGGTGCCGAGGTCGGGCCGCGGGTCGGGCCCCTCCGGCGGCGGGACGTGGTCGAAGAACCCGCCCCACTCGTCGTAGTTGATGACGAACAGGGTCCGGGGCCAGTTCGGTGAGGTGACGAGCGCCGTGTAGACCTCGTTCAAGAACGCCTGGCCGAAGCGGATGTCGGCGAGCGGGTGCTCGTCCTCGGACATGCCGGGCAGGAACAGCTCGCCGAGGAAGCCCGGCTCGACGAAGCTGACCGCGGGCAGCCGGCCGCCGCGGGCGTCGGCGCGGAACTCGGCGATGTTCCGGCTGATGTCGAGGTGCCGCAGGCCCCACAGCGCGGTGAACGGCACGTCGCTGAAGTAGTACCGGCAGGAGATCCCCCTGGCCTTCAGCCGGTCCCAGATCGTGGTGGTCTCCGAGATCGTCAGCGAGTTGGAGATCCGGTCGGTCTGCCCGGCGTGCTGGAAGATCCGGTTGGGGAAGGTGGACGACATGATCGCCGGGAAGTAGCGGTCGCAGACCGTCCAGTCGAGGGCGGCGCGGCCGTGGAAGCCGAGGTCGGGAGCCTCGTAGTAGCCGATGGAGAACACGTCGTTGTCGCCGGCGCGCAGCCATCCGTCGCACCGGCCGCCGTTGTACTCGGTCCGTCCGCCCTGGTAGGAGTGGTCGGGGTCGTTGAAGCCGCACCCCCACGGCACCTTCAGATGGTGGGTGTCGTGCTCGTCGCCGCCGGCGTCGGCGAAGGTGAGCCCGGCCTGGCGGCCGTCGGCGCCGGGCAGCCAGCCCATGTAGTGGTCGAAGGACCGGTTCTCCATCATCACCACGACGATGTGGTCGATGCCGGACTCCTCCGGATCGGGGAGATCGGCGACGGGGGCGCGCCGGGCGGCGGCCAGTTCCGCCGCGTGGGCCTGGGCCGACGATCCGGAGGCGGTGCCCGCCGCGATGATCGCCGCGGCGCCCGCCGTCCCCGCCAGGAACCCGCGCCTGGTCAGTTCGTCCGCACCCATGGCACTCCTCCCGGGATGGCGATCGCTGAGCAGTATGCGGACTCGCGTGAACCGAGGGAAGGACGCCGGACGTCCGTCACCGGACAAGAACGCGAAGTTTATTCACAACCGCTTCCGGGCAGCCGGGCGCCGATTCCGCGCAAGGGGGGTGTGACCGGGCAGACGGCGTGGGTCACAATGAGCACGTGTCCTACTTCGCCGCCGTGTTCGCGCAGACCCCCCAGGGCTGGGTCGGAGCCGAGGCCGTGCTCGACGAGGCGGAGAACGTCGACGACGTCGCCGACCTGATGCGGGAGGCCGCCGTCGAGTCCTACGGCGACCCGGTCGTGCTGCTGGTCGAGCAGGACGACGACTGGTTCGCGATCGTCCGGCTCGACCGCGACGGCGAGCCGCGCCCCTACATCTCCGCCGTCCGCGAGGACGGGCTCGCCTCGCTGTTCCAGCAGCTCGTCGGCGAGGTGCCGGACGGCGACGCCGCGGGCGACGCCGCCCTGCTGGAGGACCTCGGGGTCGACGCCGGGCGGCTCGGCGAGCTCGGCGAGCGCGCCCTGCCCGGCGACGCGCTTCTCGCCGTCGCCGAGCAGGCCGGATTCGGCGAGGAGTTCGACCGCCTCCGTGACTGACGCGCGCGATCCGGTCGTCGCGACGTTCCGGCCGGCGATGCTCCGGGCCCTCGACGCGGCCCGCGAGGCGGCCGCGGACGGCGAGATCCCCGTCGGCGCCGTCGTCCTCGACGCGACCGGCGAGATCATCGGAACGGGCCGCAACGAGCGCGAGCGGACCGCCGACCCGACCGGCCACGCGGAGATCGTCGCGATGCGGCGGGCGGCGGCGGTCCTCGGCGAGTGGCGGCTGTCCGGCTGCACGCTCGTCGTGACGCTGGAGCCGTGCACGATGTGCGCGGGCGCGTCCGTCCAGGCCCGGCTGGACCGCGTCGTCTACGGCGCGGTCGACCCGAAGGCGGGCGCGATCGGGTCGCTGTGGGACGTCGTCCGCGACCGGCGCCTCAACCATCGCCCCGAGGTGGTCGCCGAGGTGATGGCCGACGAGTGCGCCGCCCCGCTAATCGAGTTCTTCGCGCGCCGCAGAGTCGGGTAGGCTCTCCCGCGGTGGTGTCGCCTAGTGGACGAGGGCGCACGCCTCGAAAGCGTGTGAAGTGCAAGCTTCCGTGGGTTCGAATCCCACCACCACCGCCACCCAGATGGCCGTCCACCTGGCCAGACGCACAGAGGGCGGGACCCATGGTCCCGCCCTCGACGCTTTCCAGTCTCAGTTCT
>NZ_JBEZJP010000170.1:0-15198 GCF_040653175.1 Actinomadura sp. NPDC048032 | reverse complement strand
ACGGCGCCACCTGGACGCAGGCGTCCGACCTGGACATCGACCACATGGTGCCGCTCTCCGAGGCGTGGGCGTCCGGCGCCTGGTCCTGGACGACCAACCACGCGCTGCTGGCCATCGACGCCCTGGAGGAGTTCCAGGTCCTGCCCGAGCACGACGTGGTGATCGTCGACGAGGCCCACGAGCTGGTCGACCGGGTCACCTCGGTCGCGACCGGGGATCTGAGCGCGGCCGGTGTGGAGACGGCCGCGCGGCGGTGCGGGCGGCTGACCGAGGAGCACCTCGCCGACCGGCTCAAGGAGGCCGCCGAAGGGCTCGGCCTCCTGCTGGAGGAGATGCCCGCGGGCCGGATGGACGTCCTGCCCGGCGGCCTGGGCAACACGCTGGCGTCCGTCCGGGACGCCGCGCACGCCTGCGTCACGGCGCTCGGGCCGGAGAAGAAGGACGCCGATCCCGGCGACATGGCCGCGCGGAAGGCGGCGCGGTCCTCGCTGGAGGAGCTGCACGACACGGCCGTGCGGATCCTGGAGGCGTTCCAGCCCGAGATGGCGCAGCGCTTCGACGTGGTGTGGCTGGAGAAGCCGTTCGTCCCGGAGGGGCGCCCGAAGCGGCCGCCGGCGCTGCACGTGGCGCCGATCGGTGTCGGCGGGCTGCTGCGCGCGACGCTGTTCGAGCAGCGCACCGCGGTCCTCACGTCGGCGACGCTCACGCTGGGCGGGTCGTTCGAGCCGCTCGCCCGCCAGTGGGGGCTGCCGCCGCTGGACGAGGGCGGCCCGAAGGACGCCAAGACCGCCGCCGAGGGCCTCGCGCGGACCGCGACGGAGAAGGGCGAGGAGACCGAGGTCGTCTGGTCGGGGCTCGACGTCGGTTCGCCGTTCGACCATCCGAAGGCGGGCATCCTCTACGTCGCGCGGCATCTGCCGCAGCCGGGGCGGGACGGCCTCGCCGACGCCTACCTGACCGAGATCACCGAGCTGATCGAGGCGGCGGGCGGGCGGACGCTCGGCCTGTTCTCCTCGATGCGCGCCGCGCGCCAGGCCGCCGACGAGCTGAAGGACCACCTGTCCCACCCGCTGCTGTGCCAGGGCGACGACTCCACGTCCCTGCTGGTGAAGCAGTTCGCCGAGGACGAGCGCACCTGCCTGTTCGGCACCCTGTCGCTCTGGCAGGGCGTGGACGTCCCCGGCCCCTCGCTGCAGCTCGTCATCATGGACCGCATCCCGTTCCCGCGCCCGGACGACCCGGTGTCGTCGGCGCGGTCCCGGGCCGTCGCGGCGCGCGGCGGCAACGGGTTCATGGCGGTCGCGGCGACGCACGCGGCGCTGCTGCTCGCGCAGGGCGCGGGCCGGCTGCTGCGCTCGATGGACGACCGCGGCGTGGTCGCCGTCCTCGACCCGCGGCTCGCCACGGCCCGCTACGGCGGCTTCCTCAAGAACTCGCTGCCGCCGTTCTGGGCGACCACGGATCCCACCGTCGTCCGCGGCGCCCTCCGCCGGCTGGACGCCGCCGCGACGCCGTCCTAGCCGCGGTAGGCGGAGAGGAACTCGCCGATGCGCCCGACGGCGTCCTCCAGGTCGTCGGCGTACTGGAGGGTGACGATGCGGAAGTGGTCGGTGGACGGCCAGTTGAAGCCCGTCCCCTGGACGATGAGCAGCTTCTGCTGCTCCAGCAGGTCGAGGGCGAAGCGCATGTCGTCCTCGATCGGGTACATCTCCGGGTCCAGGCGCGGGAAGACGTACAGGGCGCCCGTGGGCTTGACGCAGCTGACGCCCGGCAGGTCGTTCAGCAGTTTCCAGGCGCGGTCGCGCTGCTCGCCGAGGCGTCCGGTCGGCAGGACGAGGTCGTCGATGCTCTGGTAGCCGCCGAGCGCGGCCTGGATGGCGTGCTGCCCCGGGACGTTCGGGCACAGCCGCATGTTGGCGAGGATGTCGAGGCCCTCGATGTAGGACTCGGCGTGCTCCTTCGGCCCGGACAGCACCACCCATCCCGAGCGGAACCCGGCGACGCGGTAGTTCTTCGACAGGCCGCCGAAGGTGAGGCACAGCAGGTCGGGGGCCAGGGACGCGATCGGGACGTGCTCGGCGTCGTCGTAGAGGATCCGGTCGTAGATCTCGTCCGCGAAGATGATCAGGTTGCGGCGGCGGGCGACCTCGACGATGCGCGCGAGCACCTCGCGCGAGTAGACGGCGCCGGTCGGGTTGTTCGGGTTGATGATCACCAGCGCGCGGGTGCGGTCGCCGATCTTGGACTCGATGTCGTCCAGGCTCGGCTGCCACCCGTCGTCCTCGTCGCACAGGTAGTGGACGGGGGTGCCCCCGCACAGCGACACCGACGCCGTCCACAGCGGGTAGTCGGGCGTCGGGATGAGCACCTCGTCGCCGTCGTTGAGCAGCGCCTGCAGCGTCATGACGATGAGCTCGGAGACGCCGTTGCCGAGGTAGACGTCCTCGACGTCGACGCCGGTGACGCCGCTGTCCTCGAAGCGCTGCACGATGGCGCGGCGGGCGGGGAGGATGCCCTTGGAGTCGCTGTAGCCGTGCGCCTCCGGCAGGTTGCGGATCATGTCCTGGAGGAGCTCGGGCGGGGCCTCGAACCCGAAGGGGGCCGGGTTGCCGATGTGCAGCTTGAGGATCTTGTTTCCCTCGTTCTCCAGCTGCTTGGCGCGCTTGAGGACCGGCCCGCGGATGTCGTAACAGACATTGGTCAGCTTGCCCGACTGGTTGACCTGCATGGACTTACCTTAGCCACGGCGCGCCCGCGACACGCGGCCCGCCCCGCGACGGCCTCGCGACCTGGGAGGACGCCCCGTTCCCCCGGCGTGGCGCCGGGGGAACGGGGACGGGCGCGTCACGGGGCGGCGACGTCACGGGGCGGCGATGTCACGGGGCGGCGATGGCGGACAGGATCGCCAGCCGCGCCGCGCGCCGCGCGGGACGGATCGCGGCGAGCGCCCCGGCGACCGCGCCGACCACGGCGATGACCGCGACCTGCGCGAGGGGTGGCGCGAACGGGTTGCCGAGGGCGGTGCCGAGGCCCCAGCCCAGGAACACGCCGAGGACGAGCCCGCCGGCGGTGCCGAACAGCGCCACGATGACCGATTCCCAGCGCGCCATCGACCGGATCTGCGGGCGCGTCGCGCCGACCGCACGGAGCAGGCCGAGTTCGCGGGTCCGCTCGTGGACGGCCAGCGACAGCGTGTTGGCGATGCCGAGGAGCGCGACGACGATGGCCAGGATCAGCATCCCGTAGACGACGCTGATGAAGCCGGCCATCTCCTCGGTCTGCGCCGCCACGAACTCGTCCCGCGACTCCACCTCGGGCGCCCCGTACGGCTTGGCCAGCGCGGTGAGGGCCTGCCGGGCGGACGCGACCGACGCGCCGGGCTTCAGCTCGACGAACGCCCTGGTGTCCAGCGGCTGCCTGGTGTGCGCGTCCCATACGGTCCGCGGGACGAGGTAGTCGCCGGTCAGATCGGTGTTGCCGTAGACGGCGCCCACGGTGAGCTTCTGCGAGGCGCCGTCCGCGAACGTCACGCCGACCGCGGTACCCACGCGCCAGCCGTTGTCGTCTGCGGCCTTCTTCGAGACGGCGAACGTACCGGCGTCGTCGAGGCCGCCTTGGGTGACGTCCAGGTCGAGGACGCGGCGGAGGCTGGACGGGTCGGCGACACTGACGGTGGACGGCGCGCCGTTCACCCGCATGCTGCCCGTCCCCATCCCGGCGACCTCGCCCACCTGCGGCAGTTTCGCCGCCTCCCGCACGAGCGAGGTAGCGAACCCGCCGGTCTCGTTGGTGCCCGCGTCCACGACGATCGGGCCGTCGAACGATCCGGCCACACCGTCCTCCAGGGAGGCGCGCAGCGATCCGAGGAACACCGTCATCAGCGTGACGACCCCGACGCCGATCATCAGCGCGGTCGCCGCGCCGGCCGTGCGCGCCGGGCTGCGCGTGGCGTTGTCGCGCGCGAGCCTGCCGGACACGCCGCGCAGCCGCGCCGCGGGGCCGCCGAGCAGCGCCGCGACGGGGCCGGCGGCGACGGGGCCGAGCACGACCATCGACACGACGGTCACGACCGCGCCCGCGGCCGCCATCGCCGTCTGCCCGGTGGCCGCGCCGAACGCGACGGTCCCGACGGCCACCGCCGCGAAGACGCCGCCGACGATGACGCGGGTCTCCGACGGCCGGGACGCCTCGGCCGAGACCTCGCGCAGCGCGGCCAGCGGCGGCACCCGCGACGCCTTCAGCGCCGGGCCGAGCGCGGCGGCCAGCGTGACCAGCAGGCCGACCGGGACCGCGATCATGACCGTGGTGGCGGCGACGGTGAGGCCCTCCAGCGCGATCCCGATGCGGAAGCGGACGAACAGCTCCCGCAGCAGGGCGGCGAACCCGAGCCCGCCGGCGAGCCCGGCGAGGGTCGCGGCGGCGCCGATCACCAGCGCCTCGACGCCGACGATGGTGACGACCTGGCGGCGCCCGGCGCCGAGCGCGCGCAGCAGGGCCGACTCGCGGGTCCGCTGCGCCATCGTGATCGCGAACGTGTTGTGGATGCTGAACGCCGCGACCAGCAGGGCCACCCCGCCGAACGCGGCCAGGACCGTCCGGAACACGCGCAGGAAGCCGTTCTGGACGAGGCTCATGCCTTCCTCGACCTGCGCCTTCTTCGTGAGGGCCTGGACTCCGGCGGGCAGCGCCGCCCGCACGCGGGACGCCAGTTCCGCCTGGTCGACGCCGTCCTGCGCGCGGACGGAGACGCCGCTGATGCGGTCGGCGCCCTTCGCGACGTGGGTGCGGGCGCCTTCGAGGGAGAACGCCGTGAACGACGTCTCGCCGAAGGCCTCCTCGTCGCCGAACATGCTGATGCCGACGACGGTCACCGGGACCTTCTCCGGCGTGAGGACCGCCGTCCGGTCCCCCACCTTCAGGCGGCCCTCGTCGGCGAACATCTTGTCGATGACGACCTCGTCCGGCGCGCGGGGCGCCCTCCCTTCGGCGAGCCGGTAGGGGTTGAGCTTCGGGTCGGTCTTCCAGTTGCCCGCCGTCCGGGGGCCGCGCGACTGGATCACCGTGCCGTCCTTGGCGAGCAACTGCCCCGACCCCTCGATGGTCGGCTCGGCGTTGGCGACGCCCTGCACCCTGCGCACCCGGTCCAGGACGGACGCGTCGATCTGCCCCCGCGCGCCCCACGGCGCGTCGCTCACCCTGGTCGCGTTCCTGACGACCACGTCCGTGTCGCCGTACGCGCTGGAGACGTACCCGTCGATGCTCGCCGCGAGGGTGTCGCCCAGGACGAGCGTCCCGGTCAGGAACGTCACGCCGAGGAAGACCGCCACCAGGGAGCCGGCCAGGCGGCGCTTGCGTCCCCACAGCTCCTTGAAGACGAGCCCGGTCATCGGTGGTCCCCCAGCCCTCGCATGCGGTCGAGCACGCGGTCGGCCGTGGGGGCGTCCATGACGTCCACGACCCGGCCGTCGGCGAGGAACACCACCGCGTCGGCGTGCCCGGCGGCGACCGGGTCGTGGGTCACCATCGCCACGGTCTGGCCCAGGTGGTCCACGGCGTCGCGCAGCAGCGCCAGCACCTCGGCGCCGGTGCGGGAGTCGAGGTTGCCGGTCGGCTCGTCCGCGAACACGATCTGCGGGCGGGTGACCAGGGCGCGCGCGAGCGCCACCCGCTGCTGCTGCCCGCCCGACATCTCCGCCGGGCGGTGCGACAGCCGGTCCCCCAGCTTCAGGACGCGGACGACCGTGTCCAGCCACTCCCGCTCCGGGCCCGCCCCCGCGAGGGTCAGGGGCAGGAGGATGTTGTCGCGCGCCGTCAGCGTGGGGAGCAGGTTGAACGCCTGGAACACGAACCCGATCCGCTCGCGCCTGAGCCGGGTCAGGCGGCGGTCCGACAGCGCCCCGAGCTCCTGGCCGCCGACGTAGACCCTGCCGGACGTCGCGTCCTCCAGGCCCGCGACGCAGTGCATGAGCGTGGACTTCCCGGCCCCGGACGGACCCATGATCGCGGTGAACCGCCCGGCCGGGAACTCCACGCTGACGTCGTCGAGCGCCCGCACCGCCATGGCGCCGGACCCGTAGACCTTGCCGAGGCCCACCGTGCGGGCGCCGCCCGCGCCGGCGTCCTCGGCGATCGATCGCCTTGCTTCCGCTGCGTTTCCCATGACCGGGATCGTGGCCTCACGCCACGGGGCCCGTCGTCGGGCCAGGAGATGCACTGCGCCTGCTCCCCGGGGAGGCCCGCGCCCGCCGCGGGTACGTCCGGCGCGGTACGGCCGGCCGGCGAAGATCAATAAGACCCGGCGTCCAATTGTGATGCGGGCAACATACATGCAGGCTTGATTGCATGTATGTCGCGCTCGTACCTTCGGAGCGTGTCAGTAAGCAGCCGCAGACGTCACCGGCTCGCCTCCCCCGGGCGCCGCACCCAGGAGGAGCGCCGGTCGCGCACGCAGGCCAGGCTCCTGGAGGCCACCACGGAGTGCCTGGTGGACCTCGGCTGGGCCGGGACGTCCACCACGGAGGTGGCGCGCCGCGCCGGCGTCTCGCGCGGCGCGCAGCAGCACCACTACCCGACGAAGATGGTCCTCGTCGCGGCCGCGCTGGAGCACCTGCTGGAGGCGCAGCGCCTGGCCTACGAGACGGCCTTCGCGGTGCTGCCGGCGGAGCGCCGCAACGTGTCGGGGGCGCTCGACCTGCTCTGGGAGGTGTTCCGCGGCCGTCCGGCCAAGGCCCTCATGGAGCTGGCGGTGGCGGCCCGCACCGACGACGAGCTGCGGCCGCTGTGCCGCGACCTGAACGAGCGGATCCTCCAGGTCATCACGGAGACCTTCGAGCGGCTGTTCCCCGACAACACCCTTGCCCCCGACTTCGTCTCGACGACGCTGCGCACCCTGTTCGCCATGTTCGTCGGGCTGTCCATCCAGAACGCGCTGGACGACGACGCCGACGGCCACCAGGCCGCGGTGCTGCGCCAGGTCAAGGACGTCGCGCAGTTGATCGTCCCCGAGCGGGGCCAGGCGGAGGCCCCGCCCCGCACCGGCCCCTAGCCACGACCCGTCACACATCGGCCCCGGCCGACCGCACCACCCCGAGGGAGCGTCCCCCATGCCGAAAGCCCCCACCGAACTCGCCGACGAGGTCCGCGAGCAGGTCAAGGACAAGAAGTCGTACCTCGGCGTCATCGACCGGCTGAACAAGGCCTCGGTCGAGAAGCACTGGGAGGCCTACGCCGACATCCCCTGGGACGACCCCGAGTTCCTCGTCGACAAGAACGACCCGCGCTGGGTGCTGCCCCCGTTCGACCGGCTCGGGGAGACGGAGTGGTACCAGTCGCAGCCCCAGGAGGTCCGGTCGCAGATCGGCCTCTGGCGCGTCGCCACCGCGATGAAGATCGGGCTGCAGTTCGAGAACCTGCTGAAGCGCGGGCTGCTCAACTACGCCTACCGGCTGCCGAACGGCCGCCCCGAGTTCCGGTACGTCTACCACGAGACGACCGAGGAATGTCACCACGGCATGATGTTCCAGGAGTTCGTGAACCGGACGAAGATGCCGATCCGCGGCATGCCGCGCGCGCTCAACCTCATCGCGCAGGCGGCCCCGTGGATCCCGCTGGTCAGCACCGAGATGTTCTTCGTCTTCGTGCTCGGCGGCGAGGACCCCATCGACTACGTCCAGCGCAAGTCCCTCAAGGGCGGGCACATCAAGCACCCCCTGGAGGAGACCATCATGAAGATCCACATCGCGGAGGAGGCCCGGCACATCTCGTTCGCCCGGCACTACCTCAAGCACCGGGTCCCGAACATGCACCCGTTCCGCCGCCGGATCCTCGGCATCGCGACGCCCGTCGTCCTCGGCGTGATGGCGCGGATCATGCTGTCCCCGCCCGGGCCGATGGTGCGGCACTTCGACATCCCGAAGGACGTCGTCCGCGCCGCCTACAAGAACGACGCGGCACAGGCGGAGATCGCCAACTCGGTCGGCAAGATCCGCGACCTGATGGCCGAGCTCGGCGTCGTCACGCCGGTGAACAAGCAGGTCTGGAAGGCCTTCGGCATCTGGGACGAGCCCAAGCAGCGCCGCGCCGTCGAGCCCGCCAGGGCCGCCTGACCCGCCGCCCGGCCCCGGCCACCTCCAGAGCGAGCGCGAGGACGAGTCGGCGGCGGCGAGTTTGTCGCCGCGGTGAGTACCGGCGGCCCGCACCGCCGCCTACAATCCACGCAATTGAACATAAGATCCAATTAGCCAGTGCGGTCCGGGCTCGCCCCACCCCCGAGCCCGGACCCGCTGTCGACCGAGCGGAGCGCGCAATGAGCATCGCGATCGTGACCGGAGGAGCGTCCGGCATCGGCCGTGCGATCGCCACGTCCCTGGTGGCGCGCGGCGACACAGTCGTGGTCACCGACATCAACGCCGAGGGCGCCGCGCGGGTCGCCGACAAGCTGAACACCCTCGGCAGGGGCAAGGCCGCCTCCGCGGCGCTCGACGTCACCGACGCCGACGCCGTCACCGACCTCTACAAGGGCGTCAAGGCCGACCACGGGCGCCTCGACCTGGTGTTCAACAACGCGGGCATCGCGGTCGGCGGGCTGGCCGAGGAGCTCACCCTCGACCACTGGAACCGCGCCATCGACATCAACCTGAAGGGCGTCGTGCACGGCGTCCACGCCGCCTACCCGATCATGCTGGAGCAGGGCCGCGGCCACATCGTCAACACCGCCTCGCTCGCCGGGCTCGTCCCGATGCCGATCGGCATCCCCTACACCGCCACCAAGCACGCCGTCGTCGGCCTCTCCCTCGGCCTGCGCGCCGAGGCCGCCGGACGCGGCGTCAAGGTCAGCGTGGTGTGCCCGAGCTTCGTGGACACCCCGCTGCTGCACAACGTCAACCCCGGCCTGCCCGAGACCCCGCTGAGCGGCGACGCCACCGGCGACATCGCGAAGGCGGCCCCGCGCCTCTACACAGCCGAGAAGCTCGCCCGCGACATCATGCGCGGCGTCGCCAAGAACCAGGCCCTCATCGTCGCGCCCGCCCACGGCCGCCTCGCCTGGCGCGGCGTCCGCCTCAACCCGGGCGCGGCCGTCCGCGTCGCCCAGATCGCCGTCAACCGCATCCGCGCCGGCCAGTAGGATCGCCCCCGCTTCCCCCTTCGACCTGCGACGTCTTCGAGTGTCGCGGGTCGAAGGCGTGGCGCTCGCACCGCTCCGACTTCCGCGAGGGCCGTGGGGCAGTCCCCGCATAGGCTGGGCGACGTGGAACGCATCCTGGTCAGCTCGTGCCTTGCCGGGCGGCCCGTCCGCTACGACGGCGCGGCCAAGCCGGTGTCCGGCGGCCCCTTCGAACGCTGGCGCGCCGAGGGCCGCCTCGTCCCGTTCTGCCCCGAGGTGTCGGGCGGCCTGCCCGTCCCCCGCCCCGCCGCCGAGATCGTCGGCGGGGACGGCGGCGACGTCCTCGACGGCACGGCCCGCGTCGTCACCGGCGGCGGCGCCGATGTCACCGGCGAGTTCCTCCGCGGCGCCCGCCTCGCTCTGGAGGCCGCGCAGCGGTCCGGCGCCCGTCTCGCCCTGCTCAAGGAGGGCAGCCCGTCCTGCGGCGGCCACCGCGTCTACGACGGCACCTTCGCCGGCGCGTCCGTCCCCGGATCCGGCGTGACGACCGCACTCCTGCGCCGCTCCGGCATCCACGTCTTCACCGAGGACGAGCTGGACGCGCTGCAAGCCCTCCTGAGCGACCTGGAAGCCTGAGCGCGGGAGCCTCACCAGCGCAGCAGCGTCACCAGCGCACCGGCATCACGCCATGAAACGGGCGACCTGCTCGGGGGTCAGCGCCGGGACGGGCAGCGGCCGCGCCGCCTCGGAGCGCAGCCCGTCGAGGAAGAACCCGAGGCAGCGCCGCCAGGCGTCGGGCGCGACGTCCGCCGACTCCCGGATCACCTGCGACATCGCCCACATCAGCGTCACGACGTCCTGCGGCTCGAAGTCGGGACGCAGGGCGCCGGCCTCCTTGGCCCGGGCCATGATCGTCACCAGGTGCCCGAACCCCCGATCGCAGGCGGTGTTCAACTCGGGGGCGAGCGGGAAGCGCCGGGCGAGCGCGTCGTTGAGCCCCCGGTCCTCGGCCTGCAGCGCGAACAGCCCCTCGACGTAGACGACGAACCCGCTCCAGGGATCGGGATCGGCCAGGGACCGCTCGACGATCTCGTCCAGCGCGGCCAGGCGGGCGGGGAAGATGGCGTCGAAGAGGCTCTCGCGCGAGGGAAAGTGGTTGTAGAGCGTGCCGATGCTCACGCCCGCCCTCCGCGCGACCTCGTCCAGCGGCGCGTCCAGGCCGCGTTCCCCGAACACGGCCGCGGCGGCGGCCACCAGCTTGTCCCGATTCCGCACGGCGTCCGCCCGAAGCGGCCTGCTCTTTCCGGCCATGCCTCCATCCTACGAAGTTGAGGAAACCCTCAAGTTCCGTGCTAAATTGAGGCCAACCTCAACTTACGGGAGTTGCGCATGTCCTCCACCACCGTCGTCATCGGGGCCGGACCGGGTCTCGGCATGTCCGTCGCCCACCGCTTCGGCCGCGAAGGCCACAAGATCGTGCTCATGTCCAGGAACGGGGCGCGCCACCCCGGCTACATCGCGGCGCTGGAGGCCGAGGGCGTCGAGGCCACGGCCATCGCGGCGGACGTCCGCGACCGCGACGCGCTGCTCGCCGCGCTCCGCGGGATCGGCCACGTCGACGTCGTCTACTACGGCCCCGGCGCGTCGGATCTGAACGCCCGGCCCGTTCCCATCACCTCGGCGGACGTGCCGGCCGCCCAGGAGGCGATGCGCTCGGTGTATCCCGCGATCGACGTGGTCGGCGCCGTCCTGCCCGGCATGCTGGAGCGCGGCGGCGGCGGGCTGCTGTTCGCGGGCGGCCTCAGCGCGGTCGTCCCGATGCCCATGCTCGGCGGTCTCGCGCTCTCCTCGGCGGCCCTGCGGAACTACGCCCTGACGCTCAACGCGGCCCTGACCGAGAAAGGGATCTACGCCGGGACGCTGACGATCGGCGGCCTGATCGAACGCGGCGACATCCACCGGATGGTGACGTCCCAGCAGGACGGCCTGGACGGTCTGGACGGCCTCAGCATCCCCACCCTCGATCCCGACACCATCGCCGACACCGCGTGGGACCTCTACGCCAAGCGCGACCGCGCCGAGGCGGTCTTCAACGCGCTGGCCTGAACCGGTCCCCTCAGGTCGGCCGGTCCTGCTGGGCTGCGGTGAGCGCCTGCTCCACCGAGTCGTAGAGCGGAATGCCCTTGGTGACCGGCGGCACCGGCTCCGCGATGCCGGTCAGCCGGTGAAGCCTGCGGTGCCGTTCGTGAGTGGAGACGAGCAGAACGCCCCCGCCTCGTTCGAGCAGGCGATAGTGGGCCCCCATCAGCACGCCCAGAGCCGGCGCGTCGACGTGGTCGGCATCGTCAAGGTCGACGATCACGTGGCGGGGGCCCTGCTCGCCCTGCCACCTCATCGCGGCGAGCAGTTCCTCACGCACACCAGGGGCCGTGTAGACGTCGAAGTCCCCCGCCACACGGACGATGGCGGGGGGCTGGTCCCACGCGTGCTGCATGTGCGGTCTCCTCATCTGTCCTTGGCCGACAATGGGACGCGGCTCGCTCTTCGACCGTTCCGGCCAGGCGTTCCCCGTGTGCGAGCATCCGGCCCGCGGGGCGGCCGGACCGGGGACGGCCGATGGCATGACCCCGAAGAGCCGCCACTCCGGCGGCGCCCCCGTGGCCGGGGCCTCTACACCCGGCGTGGGCGCTCCGAAGTGGAGTCGAGCGCGCCGGCGTGAGGGTCGGCCGTCCCGTCGGCGATACCCGTGAGCAGGCTCAGGGCCGCGGCCGAAGGGGTGCCCGGGTCGGCGGTGAACACCGCCATGCGCTGGCCCTCGTCGTTGGACAGCTCCATGATCTCGTTGTTCAGCGTCATCGCCCCCACCAGCGGATGCCTGAACTCGCGGACGTACCGGACGGCGCAGTCCTGGACCGGATGCGCCGCCCACAGTGACGCGAACTCGGGGCTGTGCACGGCGAGCTCGCCGATGAGGCCGGTCAGCTCCGCGTCGTGGGGGGAGCGGACAGAGGTCATCCGGACGTCCGCGACCGTGTCCCGGGCCTTGGTCCGCCAGTCGGCGTACAGCTCGCGCGTGTGCGGATCCAGGAAGACGAGGCGGGCGATGTTCGGGCGTGCATGGGGCTGGTCGGGCGCCTCGAAGGGGAGGTGCCCGGCGAGCAGCGCGTGCGCGGCGCGGTTCCAGGCGAGCACGTCGTAGCGGCGGCCCATGATCAGCGCTGGGGTGTCGCCGAACGCGCCGACCATGAGCCGGACGGCCGGGCGCAGCCGCTCCGGCCGCGAGCGCCTGCGCGGTGCGGACTTCTGGCGGGCGAGGCTCCGCAGGTAGGCGTGCTCCGTCTCGTCCAGCTTCAGCACTCGGGCGATCGCGTCGAGGACGGCCTCCGAGGCGTTGGGGCTCTGGCCCTGCTCCAGGCGCGTGTAGTACCCGGCGCTGACGCCCGCGAGCTGCGCCAGCTCCTCGCGGCGCAGGCCGGGCACACGCCGCCGCCCGCCGTAGTCGGGCAGACCGACGTCCTCGGGACGGAGCCGTGCGCGACGGCTGCGCAGGAACTCGCCGAGCTCGGATCGCTGCTCCATGCCGTCCAGCATGCTCGCTTCCGTCCTTTCCCGCCTGCACCTGCCAGGTGTAGGCACCGCGAGCGTGCTCTCAGTGAAGGGCTGGGTAGCGCTCGCGATTCGCCGCAGGGTGGGCCGTGCCGGGACGCCGCCGTGCGCCCCGGCACGACCCATCAGGAAAGGCGAACATGACGAACGATTCGATCCGGCTCGCGCGCTCCAGCGCACTCGACCGCCGCGAATGGCTGACCCTGGTCACCCTGTGCGGCGCCACGTTCATGACAGGACTGGACTACTCCGTCGTCACCGTGGCCCTGCCGGAGATAGGACGCGATCTGGGCTTCGCGACCACCGGTTCGCTGCAGTGGGTCGCGACGGCGAGCCTGCTGCCGACCGCGAGCCTGCTCCCCCTGTTCGGCCGCGTCTCCGACATCGTCGGGCGCCGCCGGCTGTTCGCCCTCGGAGTCGTCCTGTTCGGCGGCTTCTCCCTTGCGGCGGCACTGGCGAGCGCGCCCGCACCGCTGATCGCCGCCCGCGCGGGCCAGGGCGCGTCCGCCGCGATGATCACTCCGACGGCCGTCGCGCTGCTGACGGCGGCCTTCCCCGAAGGACCTCGCCGGACGCGCGCGCTGGGCGTCAACGGCGCGGTGCTGTCGCTGGGTTTCGTCCTCGGCACCCTGGGCGGCGGCGTCATCACCAGCGGGCTGAACTGGCGCTGGACCATGCTGCTCCTGGCCGCCATCAGCGGCCTGGTACTGCTCGGCACGACCACTCTGCCGCGAGACACCGGCACCCGCGCCACGGCCCGGCTGGACGTTCCCGGTGCCGTACTGGCGAGCGTCGGCCTGTTCGCTCTGGTCTACGCCATCTCGACGGGCGCGGACGCAGGGTGGGCGAGCGCGCCAACGCTGGGGTCCCTCTCGCTGGCCGTGCTCTGCCTGAGCGCGTTCCTCCTGGTGGAGCGGCGGCACCCGGTCCCACTGATCCCGCTGGACCTGCTGAACAGGCCGACGGTGAAGTGGGGCGGCCTCGTCGGTTTCGTCACCCTCGGCATGTGCGGCGGTACGACGGTCCTTCTCAGCCTCTACATGCAGGACGTCCTCGGCTACCCGGCTCTCGCCACGGGCGCCGGCTTCCTCGCGGAAGGCATCGCGGCCCTCGTCGCGGGCCTGCTGGCCGTCCGCCTGATCACAGCGCTGGGCAGGGCACGCGCCATGAGCCTCGGCCTCGCCGTGCAGGGCCTCGGCATAGGCGCGATGATCCTTCTTCCGGTGGAGGGCGGACTCCCTCTCCTGCTCACCACGTCCGGCGCCATGGGCTTCGGCCATGTCCTGACGGTCGTCTCCTTCATCACCGCCATGACGTCCGGCCTGCGGGACGACGAACAGGGTGCCGCAGGCGGCCTGTCGCAACTGCCGCAGTTCCTCGGGGGCATCGGCACCGCCGGCCTGGCGGCCATCGCCACTGCCCGCACGAGCGCGCTCTCGCCCACGACGGACAAGGTCAACGCCACCCTGGGCGGCTTGCATGCGGCCACTCTGGCGGCCGGCCTCATCTGCCTTGCCGCCAGCGCCCTACCGCTGCTCCTCCGGTCGGCGCCCCTCCGTCCGGCCGCTGGCACGAGCGACTCCAGAAGGCAACGCGCCTCCTCATAGCGGCACCCCCCACGGTCGATCTTGACAGGCAAGCGCATACTTGCCTAACGTTGGGTGAGTGGGAGACATGTTCAAGGCGTTGGCCGACCCCACCCGGCGCACCATCCTCGACGAGCTGACCCGCCAGAACGGCCAGACTCTCTTCGAGATCTGCGGCCGCCTGACGACCACGCACGGGCTCGGCTCGTCGCGGCAGGCGATCTCGCAGCATCTCGACGTCCTCGAGGCCGCCGGCCTGGTCGAGACCAGACGCGAGGGCCGGTACAAGTTCCACTACATCAACACCGGCCCGCTCCAGTACATCGTCGAGCGGTGGCTCCGCAGGGCCACGGGCCCTGAGCGTCCGTGACGGCGGCACCGACGAAGGCCGAAAGGGAACCGAGATGAGAATCAAACTGACGAGCGTGTTCGTGGACGACCAGGAGAGGGCCCTCAGGTTCTACACCGACGTACTGGGGTTCGAGAAGAAGCACGACGTTCCCCTCGGCGAGGACCGGTGGCTGACCGTGGTGTCCCCGAAGGACCCGGACGGCACCAATCTGCTTCTCGAACCGAGCAGCCACCCCGCGGTGAAGCCGTTCAAGGAAGCGCTGGTCGCCGACGGCATCCCGTTCGCCTCGTTCGACGTCGACGACGTCAAGGCCGAGTACGACCGGCTGCGCGCTCTCGGGGTCCGCTTCACCCAGGAGCCCGTCGAGATGGGCCCGGTCGTCACGGCCGTGCTGGACGACACCTGCGGCAACCTGATCCAGATCGCCCACCGGCCCGTCTGACCGGCCACCAGGACAAATGAGAAAGGCCCCGCCGGTAACGGCGGGGCCTTTCTACAATATGTGTCCGGCGGCGTCCTACTCTCCCACACGGTCTCCCATGCAGTACCAT